>JAMDCL010000068.1 GCA_023489065.1 Deltaproteobacteria bacterium
ATGATGAACAGTGGCTCGACATTTATCAGAATGTTTTTCCTGCCCATCTCCCTGGCGACGGATTTTGAAAATCCTATGACCCCTGCTTTTGCAGCAGCGTAATTTGCCTGCCCTGCATTGCCGGTCATACCGACGACAGATGAAATTGAAACAATCCTTCCGTACTTTTGCTTCAACATGAGCTTCAGTGCAGACCGTGTGCAGTAGAATACCCCGTTGAGGTCGGTATTGATAACGTCGAGCCACTGTTCATCATTCATGCGCAGGACCAGGCCGTCTTTTGTAATGCCCGCATTGTTAACGAGAAAATCGAGCCGCCCGAAATTTTTCTCTATGTAGTCGATGGCCGCCTTAACCTCGGAAGCGTCTGCAATATTGCATTTCAATGCAGAGAGCTTCTTGCCGTCGGCCCCGGCCATCCTGCACATGGCGTCGGCATCCTTCTGAGAAGTATTGTAGGCAATAATAACAGAGGCATTGCAGGAAAGAAGTTTTTCGGTTATAGACTTGCCTATACCTCTTGTTCCGCCCGTCACGAAGGCTATTTTACCTGAAAAGTCGTAACTCATAATCACTGTATAAGTACGTGCAGTTGTTCGAGCGTTGCAGGGTCATTGACATTAAACAACCGGACAGAGCTGTTTATTCTTTTCACAAGCCCCGTTAAAACCTTGCCGGGTCCTATCTCTACAAACGTGTCGACCCCGTTCTGAATGGCATAGATAATCGTATCAACCCATCGTACCGGACTCACGAGCTGTTTTAAAAGCATACCGGCAATGTCGTGCGGCGGGTGCACCGTTGCGTCGACATTGAATACAACGGGATAATCCATACTGTTCAATTTTATATCATTCAGGACTTTCTGCATTTCAACAACGGCAGGCTCCATGAGACTCGAATGAAAGGGTGCACTTACGTCCAGTTTTTTGACCAGTCGTGCCCCGTGCGAACGGAGCAGATCCATCGCATAGTCCCGGCAATGGTATGCCCCGAGATTACTATTTGTTCCCTGCTGTTATAATTTGCCACCTCGACAATTGCACCGGTGTCAGCCTGAACGTGCGTTAAAATTTCTTTTATTTTGGATTCGTCAATTCCTACAACGGCAGCCATGGTCCCCTGTCCTGGTTTTACCGCGGCTTGCATGGCTTCGCCTCTTTTTCTTACCGCGTATACCGCGTCTTCGAACGACAGTGCCGATACAGCGGTAAGAGCACTGTATTCTCCGACACTATGTCCCATGCACATCTCCGGTTCTATGCGGAGTGTCGATTGCATGAGCTTATAAAGCGCAACACTCATGGTCAGTATTGCGGGTTGGGCGTTATAGGTTAGCGTTAATTCCTCTTTTGGTCCTTCAAACATCAGCTTCTTTAATCCTGTGCCGAGTTTTCGATCCGCCCTGTCGTAATACTCCCTTACGATCTCATACCGGTCATAGAGCTCTTTCCCCATACCCACAAACTGGGAACCCTGTCCCGGGAATATAAAGGCTATCTTCATAACGATCTATTTCACCTCTTCGTAAACCTTTTCGTTCGCGCTGTTTTCCAGGGTAAGGTTTTTGTTCACTTCTTCTATTATCGCATCGTTCAACTTTGTGTCATAGAACCGTTTTGACAGCTTTATTGCATTCAGTATTGCCTTTTCGTTTGAGCGTCCGTGGGTTATGACCGCGAGTCCGTTGACGCCGATAAGAGGCGCCCCGCCGTACTCTGCGTAATCGATCCTCTTTTTCAGCCTGTTAAATGCCCCCCTTGAAAAAAGGTAACCGAGGATGCTCAACGGCGACGCCTTAAAACTGTCCTTCAGTATCTTTGTCACCATTTCGGCAATACCCTCGCTTGCTTTGAGCACCGTATTGCCGACAAAACCGTCGGCCACGATTACATCGACATCACCCATATAGATGTCCTTGCCTTCGACATACCCTCTATAGTTTACGGAACTCTTCTTGAGGAGTTCATTGGTAAGAGAGGTAAGTTCATTGCCCTTCCCCTCTTCCTCGCCGTTACTGAGAAGCCCTACGGACGGTGTTGAAAGGTTAAAGAGTTTTTTTGCATACACACTGCCCATAAGTGCGAATTGAAGGAGGTAGTGCGGCTTACAATCGACGTTTGCCCCCATGTCGATAAAGACCGTATACCCGCGATAACTGGGAAGCACACCGACGATAGCAGGCCGGTAAACGCCCGGCAGTTTATGGAGGACAAACATGGAAAGTGCCATCATCGCTCCTGAATTGCCGGCACTCACTACCGCATCTGCCTTTCCGGCGCCGACCAGGTCTATCGCTACGCGCATGGAGGAGTTTTTCTTTTTCCGCAAGGCATTCGCAGGAGACTCGTCCATGGTAATAACTTCATCTGCCTGAACGACCTCCACCCCGCTGCTTATACCGCTCAGTTTCTTTTTGTCGCCGACAAGGATGACGTCGATTCCCTGTTTTACCGCTTCATTTGCCGCTTTTATTTCTATTTCGGGACAGAGATCGCTGCCGAAAGCATCAAGCGCTACTCGCATAGTTGCTTATATTTCCTTTACTTCAACGACCTCTTTACCTGCATAATAACCGCATGTCGGACACACATGGTGGGGTTTCATAAGCTGGTGACATCGCGGGCATGCTACCAGTGACGGTGCGCTCAGCTTGTGGCTTGACCTTCTTTTCCCTGTTCTCGATTTTGAATGTTTCCTCTTGGGCTGTGCCATAGTTACTCCTTCGTTATATTTTTATCTTTCCCAACTGACTTTTAAAAGGACTTATTCCCTTATCCTTCGTGCATGTATGTTCCGGATTTTCGTTCAGATTGACGCCGCAGTACGTACACAGTCCTTTACACGCGGGATTACATAAAGGATACAGCGGTAAATTAAGCATGATCTGCTCAAAAACAACGGCTTCCGGATCAAACTCATCATTGACATAAAATTCTGCGTCAAGTTCGGTTTTTGCAACTGCATGCCGTGCCGGCGCAGATTCGTCATAAGGCTCAAGCTCTACGGAAAAAGCAGTGTCGACAATTTTATGAAAAGACCGCAGGCACTTTACGCACCTGAGCACAATATCGGCATGTGCGCTGCCTTCAATAAGAACAGACTTTGTGTACTGCATATGTATATCGACGGCAGACGTCAGATCCCCGGATAGAGATTCAACATCGGCATCCGAATCACCAACCATGACCATAAACCATGCGTTGTCTTTTTTTATGCTTAATTTTTTTCCTTCTTTAGAAATTTCTCTTATATTCATACAACAGTACGCCTGCTCTCACTTTTATTAACGGATGCCCGCCGGGCCCGGTTTCTCGGCCAGCGGCTGATATCCTCCCTGGGCGGATGCGCCTTGGGCGCAAGTCCTCTGGCTTACTTTGGAGGAACAGCATGGTTCTTCGATTTCTTACCCCTTCAGCAGGAGATCGAAACAATCCTTCTCTCAGGTAAGGTGTTCTCACTCTTATTGAATATCTCTTTGCGATTGTCAAGTATACTCCACGGACATCTTCTCACTGGGCGTGATGATATACTATCTCATAGCGGGGGAGAAGCCGTTTTATGGCGCTACCCCGCATGCCGTAACCTATAGAATATTGAACGAAGAACCAAAGCCCCCGAGTTTCTATAATCCTGCCTTCGAGCACCGTTAAAGAAACCCTTAATCCTTTGGGCATTTCCTGTGGTGAATTGTTGATACCCATCAGGGTGTTGCCGGACAGTGATTCCGACAGTATCGTACGCTTGCAGGAGGGACACGTAATACCCTGCTTATCAAAATTGTCTATATCAAAACTGTTGCCGCAATAAGGACACTTTATCTGCATAAACATCACCTCTTTTGTTTCTTATTAAAGACATGCCTTCTCAAATCCGTCGTTGCTTCATCAATAATCGTATCAACATGAGAAAT
>JAMDCL010000011.1 GCA_023489065.1 Deltaproteobacteria bacterium
CAGTTTCAACAATATTCTTTTATACTTAAGGTTATCCATTCTTTTTCAGGATTTTGCCGTCTCTCCGATCTGGAATCTGGCAAACCGTCTTATAATAATATTTTCTCCGACCTTGGCTATCATGGATTTCAGCAGATCGCCTATCACGACATTCGGGTCTCTTATGTAGCTCTGCTCGAGCAGGCAGACTTCTTTGTAGAATTTTTCAAGCTTTCCCTGAACCATTTTCTCTATGACCGGGGCAGGTTTGCCGGATGTCTTCGATTGCTCGGCGTAGATCTCCTTCTCTTTTTCAACAATAGCGGCAGGAACCGATTCTCTGTCGACATACAGGGGGTTTGCCGCAGCTATCTGCATGGCTATATCTTTGGCGAATATTTTAAAATCCTGGGTTCTTGCGACGAAATCAGTCTCGCAGTTAATCTCAACCATCACGCCTATTTTGCTCCCCGCATGGATATAAGCCTCAATAACGCCTTCTATAGCAGTCCTTCCGATTTTCTTGGACGCGGATGCAATACCTTTCTTTCTCAGTATGTCAACGGCTTTATCGAAATTACCGCCCGCCTCATTCAGAGCGCTCTTGCACTCCATGATACCTGCACCGGTCTTTTCCCTTAACGTTTTAACCATTTCAGCAGTTACTTCTGCCATCTTCGTGTGCTCCTTCTCGTACTTTTTATTTACAGGAGAAAATCATTCCGTGTTTGATACGGAATTCCGTCTCCTTCTTTCTGAAATTCGTGTTTTCTCCGAGGAATGAAAGAACACGGCAATTCGTGTTCAAACTCCTCCGGTCTCACTGTTGCGGACTAAAATTCGTCCGGTACATCAAGCTGTTTTTCTTCTCCGGTTGCCTCTGCAGGCGTTTCCGCTGCCTGGGGGGTCTCTGCCGCTGCTTCTTGCTGTACATCTTCTGTCTTCGGCATTTTATCGCTCCGGATCTTTGCACCTTCAAGGCATGCATCGGCTATCTTGGAAGTGAGCAGCTTGATTGCCCTTATTGCATCATCGTTTGCGGGTATGGGATGTTCGATGACCTCGGGGTTGCAATTTGTGTCGACGATACCGACAATGGGAATGCCGAGCTTATTGGCTTCTTTCACTGCGATCTCCTCATGGTTTGTATCAACGACAAACATCATGTGCGGAAGTTTTTTCATATTCCTTACCCCGCCCAGGTACTTTATCAGCTTTTCTTTTTCCTTGGTAAGCTGCATTTGCTCTTTTTTAGTGAGCTTCTCGAACGTACCATCGGTCTGCATTTTTTCGATCGCCTCAAGCCTTGACAGGTTACTCCTGATCGTTTTGAAGTTTGTCAGCATACCGCCGAGCCACCGGATGTTAACATAAAACATACCGGCACGCTCCGCTTCCTCTTTGATGGACTCCTGTGCCTGTTTCTTTGTCCCGACAAAAAGAATTGTCCCGCCCTCTCCAACCGTTTTTACGACAACTTCGTAGGCGGCTTTCAATGCCTCGAGCGTTTTCTGAAGATCGATTATGTAGATCTTGTTCCTTGCTTCAAAGATGTACGGCTTCATCTTTGGGTCCCACCTGTTTGTCTGGTGGCCGAAATGTACACCTGCTTCAAGCAGGTCTTTCATTGTTACGTCAAACATGTTTTTCCTCCATGGTTTTTTTCTTCCACCCGCAGTCAACTCGGCAGCAAGACTCTTAAAAGCACCCTTGCGCCAATATGCGGGTGTGTTTTTTAGTTAGTCAAATTATATTGCATACTTAATTGTAATATTCAAGCAATATCTTCGATTCATGCCGGCCCGTCATTTCAGTCCCGCCAACGGCAGGAGGGTCAAGGCGAACTATGAGATTAACCCGAAAAATGCGATTGTAAAATAAGGAGGTTTATGCAATGAGCGATAATCCCGCGTCAGATAAAGGTATTCTTCGAAAATCCGATGAGGAAACCATACCTGGTAATTGCATATAAACCCCGTTGGAAATGTCAGAATAATACAGATGTTTTTATAATAAATTTTCAATCTATTGTCGTACAAATTATCATCTGCTGAGTTTCTAACGGGGTAAACATACAGAGGACTGAAATCTCCTTTCTCTATGGAAATGTATAGATTGCAGGTGGATCGCGGGATTGAGCGAATAAGTAAACCTCCTTATTGCGTTTTTCGGGTTAACATGTTCCATACCAACGAAGAACCATGCTGTTTACAGCGTGGTTCTTCAATTTCTCTTGTCGCATAGTATGCTTTATCGGGACAGCGGTTTTTTCTTGCAAAGTAGCTCCCGTTGTGTAATTTGTATGTCATATATGGAATTTTACAGTGAGAAAAGGAAAACGAAACGAATTGATACCAGGCTGAGGGTGAATTGCAGAAAAAGCGGAGTATTCTTTTCTGATTTTGCAAGGGATATCTGTCTGGATGGTATAAAGGTGGAAACACCTGCACTGCTTGGTAAAAACATGGAGGTAGAGCTAGCCTTTTATCTGCCCGATGAATCGGATCCTATTATTGTAAAGGGCAGGGTTGTCTGGTCGGGTGTGGAAGAACATACGAACTTTAATTCTGTCCTCGGCATAAAATTCGAAGACCTGAGCGAAACCCACCGCAGCATGCTCGTAAACTTTATAGAAAATCGCGGCTCAGACGCATAGAAGACGCCCGCCGCTCTCATTACGCGCGTCATAGATGGAATTTACTATTACAAAACAGTTTTTATTTGTATTTAACCTCTTCCGCAGTTCTTTGATTGTAAAATTTCAGCATTATTTTATTCAGGTCATCAGTTGAAATGGATCTGATTTTCTGTATCTTTATACGCTCTTTGAACAAATACGGTACTGTCTTTAAAAAAGTATAATATCCTTTTAATATTGCCCTGACCCCTCCAACAGAATATATATATTTAACACTCTTGAGATGCCCCAAAATTAGCCATGGAAAGGATTTTATTATCAAAGAACCCGGCATATCTTTAACAATTACAGACATATTGTTTTTCAATACAAGAGAGCCCATAAGTATAGAGCGTTTTTTGTATGACATATTTACCTTATGATAGGCTATAGCCTGTGGTTCAAAATAGTTTTTATAACCTATCAACCTTGCCCTGAAGCCGAGATCAACATCATCAAGATAAGCTACGAAAATTTCGTCCAGTCCGTTCAGTTGTTTGAGTAATTTTGCTTTGTACAGTGACGCTGCCCCGGAAGCAGAAAAGATCTCTGCAGCATCTGTATAGAGTTCAGCAGGCTGATTGTAACCTCGTTTAAATGCTCGACCCTCTCTTGTATAGACATCTCCAGCATCATCCATCTTATTTCTATCATAAAAATTAAGTATCTTGGCGTTTATAGAAAACGCATCTCTATATCTTTCTATGGCTGTAATCATATATTCCAACCATCGGGAATCCAGCTCTATATCACTATTAATGAGGGCAATGTATTTACCATGAGCATAATCTATTCCTGCATTGACAGCATGGCAGAATCCAGCATTCCTCTTTAATGGTATGACGTTAATATCATGCCATTTTGATTTGATGTACTCTGCAGAACCATCTGTAGAGTGATCGTCAACGACAATAACTTCAAAATCTTTGAAGCTTTGTCTCAATACACTCTCTATACAGACATGGATAAATTCCTTGCCATTATAATTGGGTATTATGAAAGAAACTGCAACTAGTTGGATTATATCACTATCCATGTTGCTTGATGATGGTTTGCAAATGTTCAATCAGATTGTCTGTCGCCTTTTGCCATGTCCATTTTTCTTTCACAGATTCAATGGATTTTTTTCCCATCCGATCCCTTACATCATTTTTGTTTAAGAGATATTCAATGGCCTCTGCAAACTTATTGACATCTCGTTCTACAAGTAGTCCTGTCACATTATCTTCTATAACCTCTCTTATCTCGGCGT
>JAMDCL010000039.1 GCA_023489065.1 Deltaproteobacteria bacterium
CTCCTGCTCATACAGATGCTTGATGCAATGCGCTATCGCGGACCGGATCAGCAGGGTATCCATGCCTTCGACCGGTGCGTCATCGGTGCCAACCGCCTTTCCATCATAGACATAGAAAAGGGTGATCAGCCCATTCATAATGAGGATACCTCAATATGGGTAGTTTACAACGGAGAGGTCTATAACTTTAAAGAACTCAGGAAGAAACTTCTTCTGCAGGGACACAGGTTTTCTACGGACACCGATACCGAGGTTATCGTCCATCTGTATGAGCAGGAGGGGATAGAGGGCTTTGAAAAATTAAACGGCATGTTCGCGTTCGCTCTCTTCGACCGGAGGCAGCAGCGGCTGGTACTCGCACGGGACAGGATCGGCATAAAGCCTCTCTACTATAGCTTATCCGATGGCATTACGTTTGCCTCCGAAATGAAGGCCCTGCTCGCACTGAAGAATAAAAGCTATCATCTCAATCTTTCCGGTGTGGCTCAGTATTTTGCCCATGATTATACGCCGGCTCCAGACACCGTTGTAAACGGTATTTTTAAGCTTATGCCAGGATTCTGCCTTATGTATGAGCAAGGACACAGCCATGAAAAGGCATTCGCAGCGGTACCTGAACCGTTTACTGATGCAAGCAAAGACCAAGGGCAACCGGAATCCAGATTAGAAACGCTTTTATTCGACAGTGTACGGGACCAGATGGTAGCGGATGTACCGGTAGGTATATTTTTGTCTGGAGGTATCGATTCTTCGACCGTTGCATACTTCGCATCGAGGATTAAGCCTGACGTCGAGAGCTTCTCCATTGCATTTGAAGAACCGTCTTTTGATGAAAACAAGTATGCCATCATGGTGAGCAAGGCCCTTGGTTTGAAGCATTACTCAGAGATGTTCACGTTTGGAGTGTTCCGCGGATTGTTCGATCACCTTATGGATTTTATGGATGAACCCGTTGCAGACCCTTCTTTTCTGCCGACCTATTTTTTGAGCAGGCTTGCCGCGGAGCATGTGAAGGTGGTGCTCTCGGGTGAGGGCGGGGATGAGATGTTTGCGGGGTATCCGACCTACAGGGCACATGGGTTCTCATCTCTGTACGGATCGCTCCCTGCCTTTATAAGGAAGTATGCTCTGGAACCTCTTGTGGATATGCTGCCTGTATCATCGAGGAACTTTTCTTTTGATTTTATCTCAAAAAAATTTATCCGTTCGGCAATGCTGCCTGTGCATAAAAGGCATATCCAATGGATGGCCGGCTTTTCTGATGAGGAGTTTGGGCTGCTGTTCAAACAGGGTATGTTTGACCGGACCGGGGACATGTATCAGCGTGCCGGGACACTCGCAGAGAAGGTGTCTGCACTATCTGACCCCGAGATTGCAAATGTGCTGGATATACTCATGTACCTTCCGGATGACCTGCTCGTAAAGGTTGACCGTGCTACTATGTTTGCATCCATTGAATCGCGGGTCCCTCTGCTTGACAACAGGCTTGTGGAATTCAGCATGGCACTGCCCTTCGGTTATAAAATCAAGGGACTTACACAAAAGTATCTGCTGAAACGGCTCATGAAGGGGAAGCTGCCAGACCGAATTATAAACAGGAAAAAGAAGGGCTTCGGCATACCTCTGACAAAATGGCTGCAGCATGATTTCAGACGCGAGGCAGAATCGCTTCTGTCAAAGGATTCCATCGAGAGTACCGGCTTATTGAATTTTGCATACATAGACAGGCTCTTGAAGGAGCATACGGCAAAGGCTTACGATCATAGGAAAAAGCTCTGGCCTGTTATCGTCTTTGTGCAATGGCTGCAGCGGTATAAGATCGGATTTTCCTGAATACGTTTTGATTAGACATAGTTGTTGACTGTTGGAATAATTATGAATATTATTTGTCCATGCGAATATGTGCATGTAACATAAACGAAGAGAACGGCAGTTCAAAAGTTTCAACGGTCATATGGCTCCTTATTCTGGCAGTCATTGTTTATGTGATCATAAAGATTGCCCCGGTGTATATCGTCAATTATCAGATACAGAACCTGTTCGAGGTAAACGCAAACCGGATACAGACCACGGCACTGGGCGATATAAAAGCGGATATAGCTTCAAAGCTGGTCAATATACACGCACCGATTACCATAAATGATGTAACAATAAACCAGCGTGATCCCCAAAGCGTTACCATATCGGCAGAATATTCTGTAGTAGTGAAATTTGTTGACGATTTAAAAATAACATTTCATTTTAAACCAAAAGCAATAACAGATGTACAATAAAAATAATTCCTTTAAGTTAATCCTGAGAGGTTAACAAGGATGAGCTGGATAAAAGTACAGCAATTTTATAAACAGCCTTCCTTTGTAAAGGAAGGCTGTTTTTTGCGTAAAAAGAGGGTGCTATGAAAAGTGTCATCATGGATTCAACCGCAATAGAACGGGCTTTAAAGCGTATCGCCCATGAAATTATAGAAAAGCATACAGCCGTGCCGGTAAGCCTCATCGGTATAAGAACGGCAGGGGTGTTTATAGCATCCAGACTTGCAGAGTATATCGGGGAGTTCGGCCGGATTCCCGTCCAAACCGCTATACTCGATATTACCCTGTACAGGGACGATGCCGCAAAAGGGGCAGGGAGGGCCATTGTCAGGGCAACGGAGATACATTTCCCTGTCGACAACACATTCATAATACTGGTTGACGATGTACTGTTTACCGGCCGCACGGTACGCGCTGCAATGGATGCCGTTATAGACCTCGGCAGGCCGAAGGTTATTCAGCTTGCGGTGCTTGTCGACCGGGGGCACAGAGAACTGCCGATCAAAGCCGATTATACGGGAAAGAATATTCCTACCATGGATGACGATCAAATAAAGGTCGTATTGACCGAGAGCGGAAGCAAAGAGGACGCGGTGTATTTAATGAAGAAAGGAGATTAAACATGGTTTCCGGCAAAGGTATCATAGGTTTAAAATATCTTGGTAAAGACGATATAGAGCAGATCGTCGAAACTGCCTTTTCCATGCGGGACATATCGAAGAGAAGCGTCAAAAAAGTCCCGACACTGCGGGGGAAAACAGTCATCAACCTGTTCTTTGAGTCGAGCACACGGACAAAAACATCTTTCGAACTGGCAGCCAAACGGCTCTCCGCAGATGTCGTGAATTTCTCCTACGCATCGAGCAGCACATCAAAGGGTGAGACCACGATAGATACAGCGAAGAACATCGAGGCCATGAACCCGGATGTTTTTATTATTCGGCACGCATCCTCAGGCATCATGGAACTGCTGTCGCGGCATCTCAAAACGCCCATCATCAGTGCCGGTGATGGTACGAACGAGCATCCGACCCAGGGCCTGCTCGATATTATGACCATCAGGGATGAGAAAAAGCGTATCGACGGATTGAAGGTCGTTGTTGCCGGCGATATCTACCATTCCAGGGTTGCGCGTTCCGATATCTACGGCATGGGCAAGCTTGGTGCAAAGGTATATTTCTTTTCCCCGCCTACGATGATTACTGAAGATTACGCAAGCCTTGGTGCGCACGTAACGTACGATGCGCAGGAGGCATTTACGGATGCCGACGTCATCATCATGCTGAGGATACAGCTCGAACGCCAGGCAACAGGCCTATTCCCGTCCACCCGTGAATATGCGAAGGTCTTCGGCTTGAATGAACAGAGGTTGAAGCTTGCGAAGCCGGATGTTATCGTTATGCACCCGGGGCCGATAAACAGGGGGCTCGAACTTTCGAGCGGTGTTGCGGACAACAAAGAACATTCAAGGGTGCTGAAACAGGTTGAAAACGGTGTATCCATACGGATGTCCGCAATATACCATACCATAGGAGAAGGCCATGAATATACTGATAATTAATGGATTGTTGATCGATCCAT
>JAMDCL010000137.1 GCA_023489065.1 Deltaproteobacteria bacterium
TGAAACACCTGCTGGAGAAATGGATGAGGGACGCAAAGGTCTACGACGTGTTTGAAGGTACCGGACAGATCCAGAGACTCGTTGTAGCAAGGGCTATTCTTGATTATACACGGAAGGAATTAAAATAGGAGGTATACATGTCTTCTACCTACAACGACTGGGACAAGCTCGATGAGGTATCGAAGGACCTTGAAAGAGCGCGTGTTTCACTGACGGAGGAATTTGATGCGATAGACTGGTATCAGCAGAGGATAGCAGCAACAAAAGATCCCGGGCTTAAGCGCATATTGTCCCATAACAGAGACGAGGAAAAAGAACACGCCGCAATGCTGATGGAGTGGATCAGGAAACACGATCCCGAACAGGAGAAGGCGTTCAAAGAGCACGATTGACCCGAAAAATGCAATAGAAAAGTTTGTTTATGCTCGCCAATCCTCTTCGCTGATTAGCTTCTGGGATGATACTTGTCGTACATGCGTTTGAGCATTTCGGTGTTGATGTGAGTGTAGATCTGCGTCGTTGATATGTCAGAATGTCCGAGCATGAGCTGGACCGACCTGAGGTCTGCACCGTGCTCAAGCAGGTGTGTGGCAAAGGAATGCCGAAGGGTATGCGGTGAAACGTGCTTTGTTATGTTTATCTTTTTCAGGTATGTTTTCAGGAGCTTCCAGAATCCCTGCCGCGTAAAGGCTTCGCCCTGCTGTGTTAAAAAAAGGGCGTTGGTTGTACGCCGTACGAAGGCCGGCCGGCTTTCTTCGAGATAGCGGGCAACTGCTTCTTTTGCAGCATCACCTATGGGGACGATCCGCTCTTTACCGCCCTTGCCTTTTACCTTTATGAACCCAACGGTCATTTCGATGGAGTTCAGCGTCATGCCCACAAGCTCGGATACGCGCAGTCCCGTTGCGTACATGACCTCCAGCATGGCCTTGTCCCGCATCCGGCGTTTCTCGTCCTGTATCAGCGAAGGGCTGTCCAGGAGGGATTCGACCTCCGATTCATTCATCACCTGAGGGAGCTTCCTGTCCTTTTGCGGGAGTTCAAGTATATGGACCGGATCTTTTTTCAGAACACCTTCTTTGAGTAAGAACCTGAAAAAGTTCCGTATGGTTACCTGGTACCGTACGACCGAAGATGAGGACAGCCGGTTTGTTTTCAGGGACTTGAGAAAATCAAGGATCCCGTCTGTTTTTATGCCGGAAACATCCGTTATGCCGGCGCTGTGCATAAAATCCGAGAATTTCTTTAAATCCGTACTGTAGGATGAGATCGTATTTCTGGACAAGCCCTTTTCGGAGGCAATATAGTTTATGAAGTTGTCGATAGCGTTATCAATATCCATCGATAGGCTAACCGTTGTTTTCTTTGTCGATAATCGATCGCAATTCTGAAACCAGCGTCTCCGTGTCCTGTGTACCGGAGATCTTTCCGCCGCCGATTTTTTCGACATAAAAGATATCCGCTACCTGATCGACCCTCGTCGTAATTTTGGCGACGACGATATTCAGATCGAATTTTGAGAGGGTACGGGTTATATCGTACAGGAGCCGCTGCCTGTCCTGCGTATATATCTCGATGAGCGTATAGATATCGGACACCTCGTCATTGACGATGATCTCCGTCGGCTGTTTGTTGATGACCTTGTCTTTCAGTATGGAAGGCTTAAACCGTGCTGACAGCAGGGACTCAACCGTGATTTTTCCGGACAGGCATTCCTTGAGGTCGTTGATGAATTTCTGCAATTTGTATTCAGGGTAGGGATGGAGTTTGTCCACATCCTCGACTCGAAAAACATCTATGACGATTCCGTCTTTTCTCACGGAGATATTCGCGTCCATGATGTTTGCTCCTGTTGACGACAGTACTCCTGCTATTATAGAAAATATTCCGGGCCTGTCCGTAGTGCAGACGCTGATCTTCGTGTACCCGTGCTGCGGATTGACGGTTCCTGCTACGGCAAGGATACCGTCCGTCTTGAATTGGTTTATCAGATCGAAGTGTTCCCGTATCTCCTGCGGTGAATAGGTCGTGAAGTACCGCGACTTGAACCCGTCGAGGAACTCATCGATAATACTGTTATCGGCAATACCCTTCAAGTCTGTTTTTACCTGTTCCTTTGCGATATGATACTTCTCCGTTGTGAGCCTTGCCATATCAAGGCCCTGCTCAAGCGCTTCTTCAGACCTTTTATAGAGTTCATTGATGAGTGCCCCCTTCCACTCCGTCCAGACGTTTGAGGATACTGCGCGAAGGTCTGCGACGGTCAGCAGGTACAGCATCTTGAGATTTTCCCGTCTCTTGACGAGCTTGGAGAATTCGTATATCAGTTTCTCGTCGTTGATGTCCCTCCGCTGGGCCGTGTCGGAAAGTATCAGATGGTTCCTGACCAGAAAAGATACAAGCTCGGCATCTGCCTCAGGGACACCGAGCCTGATTGCGATGTTGTAGGCCATTTCACTGCCTTTTCTCGCGTGATCTTTGCCGTGTCCCTTGCCGATGTCGTGCAGGAACGCGGCGAGCAAAAGCACGGTTCTGTTTTTTACCTGCTCATACAGCGACTTGAGGAATTTATCGTTGTTCCCATCCCGAATCTTCTCAATCTCTTCCACGGTTTTTATGGAATGTATTCCGACGGTATAAATGTGATACATGTCGTACTGTATCCTGTTGGCTATTGCTTTGAATTCGTTTATAATGATGCCGAGGATGCCATAATCATTCATCAGAAACAATATTTTACTTAATTTTTTGCTATCAAACAAGGACATAAACGACGGAAATAACCCGCCTATCCTTTCCTCTTCCTGAAGCCGGAGTGTCTCTTTTTTTATGGTATTTTTGAGCGCAATCGCAGGTTTCACATCATGGTCCACGAGTATCTGGAAGGTGTGTATCAATTCCTCGGGTTTCCTCTCGTAGATGTCGGTACTCTCCGTCTTCAGCATGAGCTGCTTATGGTTTATCATGTAGTATCCGCCTATGAATTCCGTATCTTCCGTGCTCCCGGGGAGGATATACCTTTCTTTGAGGTACCGTATATAGTCGTCCGCAAGCTCTGCTATCTGGTGCGTGGTCTCGTAAAAATTGCCCAAAAACTTTTCGACCCCCAGGACATCTTCATCGTTTTCATAACCCGAAAATGTCGAGAGATGTTTTTGCACCTCGAGGGTCAGCCGGTCATTCTTGCTGCCGCTTAAAAAGTGCATCTCATTTCTCAGTCTCATAAGTATATTGTAGTTGTGAATAAATTGATCATACGTGTCTGAATCGAAGAACGGCGATTTTTTGAATTCGGTAATATCCGGAATATCCGTAAACAGTCTTGTGAGCCAGAGCATGGTATGAACATCCCTGAGCCCGCCGGGTCCCTCCTTTATGTTCGGTTCAAGGGTGTAAACCGGTGTCGAATATTTTGCGCGTCGTGCATAAAGTTCCTGTTCCCTTTCCTGAAAAAAGATTTGCGGCGATCCCCTTACCAGTCCGCACAGCCGGGTATGGAGGGAATCGAAAAGACCGAAGTTCCCTGCGATGAACCTCTGGTCCATCAATGAGGTCAGAAAGGTATAATCGCTTTTTGCGTCTTCTATACATTCGTCTACCGTCCTCGAGCTATGGCCTATCTCGAGTTTCGTATCCCACAGCGGATACAGCATGCTGTTCTGAAAACCTTCCGAGAGCGTATCCTGATACAAAAAAAGGAGATCGATGTCCGAGTAAGCGTTTAGTTCATCCCTGCCGTATCCGCCTATGGCAACCAGGGTGGATGCAGCGTTCTGATTGGTGCCCGACAGCGCGTACAGCCTTTCCATGAGCAAATCGATATAGTCGCTGAATATGACCGCAAAATCATAACCTCCAAGTCCTGAT
>JAMDCL010000142.1 GCA_023489065.1 Deltaproteobacteria bacterium
AACTCTATATTGACCGTATCTCCTGATTTCTTCACCTTCAGGTTCGTGTGTTCGTAGGTATAGGGTATGACAGAAATGGTGAACATCCGCTCTTTTACATCATAGGGCGTAACACTTATCCCGTCTACTGCTATGAAGCCCTTCTCCACAAGATAAGGCGTTTTTGCGGATAATTCAAATGTAACGACGTGATATTTGCCGGATGACCGTATGCCGGTAACGATCGCGGTACCGTCTATATGACCGTTAACGATATGCCCATGAAGCATGTCGGAAACCCTTCTCGGCATTTCTATATTAACAACATCGCCCGCGTTTACACGATCAAATGCCGACTTCTGCATGGTTTCGGATGATACATCGAATGTATAGATGCCGTCCACCAGGGATGTCAGGGTAAGGCATGCACCGTTTACAGCAATGCTGTCTCCCTTCCCAGCTCCGGGAAGAGATTCAATCCTGACGGCAATCAACGCGCCCGCATCTTTTTTCTCAATGCGATGCACAATACCGGTAGATTCTATCAATCCTGTAAACATGCCGTCACCATCGCGGATAGCCCTGAAAAAGGCAATCACCGCTGTGAGTGTTTATCTGTACGTCTTTCAGCTCGAGAACATTGTTCATACTCTTCGAAAAAACTCCTTGAAAAGGATATATGCCGTCAGCACCGATAATCTTGGGTGCGATGAATATATGGAACTTATCAACCTGTCTTGCCTTCACAAAGCTGCCAACCAATCCTGCGCCGCCTTCAACCATTATATGCATAAACCTTTTGCCGAGAAAATTCAACGCGTCCTGCAATGACAGCACACCGTTGCTGGTTTTTATCCTGACAACCTCGGCACCCCTGTGTTCAAAAGTCCGTGCACGTGCATTGTTGTTGCTTGCCGTAAGAATTATGGTTTTATACACAGCGCTCTGATTTGCAACAACCCTCGCATGAACCGGCATACGGAGGTGCGTGTCGAATATAACCCTGTACAGCGGCCTGCTTCGTACCCTGACATGCCTGACCGTGAGTTCCGGGTTGTCTTTTTTTATCGTACCGGCGCCAACGACAACGGCATCAACGGTATTTCTTAATTGATGTGCAATGCGTCTCGAATATTCGGAGGTAATCCATTTTGATGAGCCGTCATGCGCAGCGATCCTGCCGTCCAGGCTCATGGCAAGCTTCACACTGATGAAGGGCAATGACGTTTTTACATGTTTGAAGTACGCCTCGTTCAAACGGGCGGCCTCCTGCAAGCATATTCCGTCAATGACCTCTATACCCGCTTTTCTAAGGTAGGCAGCACCGCCGCCTTTTACACCAGGATTGGGATCTTTATTGGCAATAACAACCCTTTTGATCCCGGATTGCTTTAGAGCAAGTGTGCACGGAGGTGTCCTGCCAAAGTGATTGCACGGCTCAAGGGTAACAACCATGGTACTGCCTGCGGGTACCTTCCCCGCGTCCCTTAAAGCCATGACCTCTGCATGCGGCTGACCTGCCATTTTATGAAATCCTTTGCCGATAATCTTTCCCTGTTGATCAACAATTACAGCCCCTACCAGCGGGTTAGGAGATGTCATGCCTTCGGCCTTCTTTGCAAGCCTGATGGCAAGCTTCATGTACGGTGTATAGTCGGTTTTCATGGGACAAGTTTTGCATCTTTTTTGTTATAAGACAAGCGGATCTATTTTTGCCAAGCAGGTTTGAGAGGCAGGGGCAGGGCTTGCTCTACCCACCCCTATTGCTCGGCGCTATGATTTCAACCTGTCCAATGCCGGGGCTGCCCCCGATCTACTATGGATGCCATGGTTTCTTCCCCCCATTACTTTCAGCTTGACATATTACGAACAAATACAATATAAATCACCAAACACAATTTTTGGAGGCGTAATGAAAACAAAGGCACTTGTTCCCGTAGAAACGATAGAACAAAAGATTTTATTAATCCGGGGACAGAAGGTAATGATAGATCGGGATTTGGCAGAACTTTATGGAGTTCCTACAAAAGTACTCAATCAGGCAGTTAAACGCAATGATAAACGTTTCCCGGAAGATTTTATGCTTCAATTAACGTCAGCAGAAAAGCAAAAGGTGGTCACAATTTGTGACCACCTTTCAAATCTGAGATTTTCTACTGCACTACCATATGCTTTTACAGAACATGGTGCCATAATGGTAGCAAGTATATTAAATACCAAGCGTGCTATAGAAGTTAGCCTTTATGTAGTGCGTGCCTTTATTAAGCTTCGTGAGATGCTTTTAATGAACAAAGAATTCTCAGATAAACTCGCAGAACTTGAGCGGAAAGTAGGATCACACGATGAGGCAATAAGATCACTTGTAATTGCTATCGAAACTCTCATGGTTCAGCCTGAATCCAAACATCGAAAGATAGGATTCATCTGGGACAAATAAAGTTTACATTTTATCATTCCGCCCTTGACGGAGCCTGCCCCGCACAAGATGCGGGGGAATCCAGCCCTTTTATCTCAACCTGCTATCTTTTCCTAAAAAGGATCGTGCCGGGGGGGGTTGATTCCTGGCTTAGGAACAAGGTTTGAGGTATGTTTTCTTCGGTCTCCCTCTTAAATAAGAGGCGGGCACACAAGCGTAGCCTAGGTCGAGGGCGCTATGATTTCAACCTGTCCAATGCAGGAGCTAACCTCTATTCCTCTCATATTTTCTATGGATGTGTAATGTGTAGACGTTACCCCGTTTCTTTCCACATACTTGGAACGAAAGAAGAATCTATTTGTCTTTCATCTTCGACAGTATCTGGGTACCGCTGATGAGCCACCGATCGTCCTCTTCTATGAATGTCCATTGTACCTTAGTCAATTCCGTGATCGTCTGTGGTATAAGGCTTTTGGTAACGATAGATGTCCTCTGGTCCATCACCGCTGTCGCGGTATTGCCCGACACATTTATGGAAATATTTGAAAAATTGACATCTATTTTTTCATACCGGTTAAAATAATCTTCCAGTGCCCGTTTATTTTGATCATTGTTACCGGCAATATCCTGAAGCGCAAGCGGCACATTTTTTGTTATCATCGCCAGCTTTTGTCTTTTGATAAGGTATATGTAAAAGGCAGGAATAGCACCCTCTGTCTTGAGGGTGATGGTGATGTCTTCTTCCTTTTTCTTTTTGGAACAGGCGGAGAATACCGTTGCAGATGCAATCATTGCAACGGAACACAGTACAACAATCTTTTTATAATTCATACAAAACCTCATAGATCTGCTGCTGCTCTTTCTTGCCTTTTACATATACCTTATCCAGCGGTTTTATGCTCATATCGTCTTTAATGGCTTTATAGGTATTTTCGCATATCAGTATCTGGCCGCCCCTGGTCAGCCCCTCTATCCTCGAAGCAAGGTTTACCGTATCACCTATAACCGTGTATTCAAGCCTTTTCTCCGAACCCATACTTCCTGCCACGACAGGGCCTGTTGCAATGCCGCAACCAACGGCAAGATGCCTGTTTTTGCCTTCCTTCACCCACGTATCATTTAAAGCCTTCAGTGCCTTTTGCATGTCTATGGCTGTTTTGACAGACCGCAGGGGATCATCGGTATGAGCATAGGGTGTCCCGAACACTGCCATGATCGCATCGCCGATGTACTTGTCCAGGGTACCTTCGTAGGCAAAGATCACATCGACCATTGCAGTAAAATACTCTTTTAATATACCGACGACTTCTTCGGGTAACATCTGTTCCGACATTGACGTAAAGCCCCGTATATCCTGGAACAGGATTGTCGCGTTTTTTCTCTCACCCGTAATGGAGATCTCCCTTCCCTGGATAAGCCGGTCCGCAACGAGCTCGGAAACATACCTTTTAAAGGTGTGCTTTATGTGTT
>JAMDCL010000026.1 GCA_023489065.1 Deltaproteobacteria bacterium
CCTCTGGGAGATAACGGCTTTTAGAATCGATGCGAGCTGCAGCCGGACCGCTTTCTGCTGATAAGGAGGGAAAATAGACACCACTCTGTTTATCGATTCCTTTGCATCGAGTGTGTGCAGGGTGCTGAGAACGAGATGACCCGTTTCAGCGGCGGTTATGGCTGTTTCGATCGTTTCAAAATCCCTCATTTCTCCGACAAGTATGACGTCCGGGTCTTCTCTCAGTGCACTCCTTAGCGCTGTCGCGAAGCTCTGGGTGTCGACACCGAGTTCCCGCTGATTGACGATACTCTTTTTGTCCCTCAGCAGATACTCGATCGGATCCTCTATGGTCATGATATGGGATGTCCTGTTCGCATTGATATGATCGATCACCGAGGCAAGGGTCGTCGATTTTCCGCTGCCTGTTGTCCCGGTGACCAGCACAAGCCCTCTTTGTTCCAATGCTATCTTCTCTATAACCTTTGGAAGGTTCAACTGATCAAAGGACGGCACACCGAAAGGTATAACCCTGAATACAGCTCCGATGGTCCCCCTCTGCTGAAATATGTTTACCCTGAACCTTCCCAGTCCGGGTACGCCATACGCCATATCCAGCTCATAGGTGGTCTTAAACTTCTCTCTCTGGACAGGGGTCATGATTCCAAAGGTCATTCTTCCGAGGTCCTCGGGTGTAAGCCGCGGGGCTTCTTTGTACGGCACCAGTGAGCCGTTTATTCTGAATATGGGAGGCAGCCCTGCCTTTAAGTGTATATCGGATGCGTTTGCCTTGGTTGCAACCTTAAGGATGTCATTTAACTCCATCTAAGCCTTCTCCTGTTCCCTTTTTTGTGCCTTTTCGTTTTTAATAAGACTGAAATGCTGCTTTATCTTTTCCTCTATTTTTTCGCTAATCTCGGGGTGTTCTTTCAGGAACAATCTCGTGTTGTCCCTGCCCTGGCCGATACGCTCATTGTTGAACGTATACCACGCCCCGCTCTTATCTATTGCCTTTATCTCCGTCCCGATGTCAATGATCTCGCCGATTTTTGAAACGCCCTCCCCGTAGTATATGTCAAACTCGCTCTCACGGAACGGAGGTGCTACCTTATTCTTTACTATCTTTACCTTGGTCCTTGTCCCTATGATAGAGTCGCCTTCTTTGATATTGTTGACGCGGCGGATATCTATCCTGACGGATGCATAGAACTTCAGGGCATTACCCCCAGTCGTTGTTTCAGGATTGCCGAAAAATACGCCGATCTTCATCCTTATCTGATTGGTAAAAATAACGATTGTCTGGGTCTTGCTTATATTTGCCGTAAGCTTACGCAGCGCCTGAGACATAAGCCTTGCCTGGGCGCCCATTTGCGCATCCCCCATATCTCCTTCAAGCTCCGACTTCGGCACCAGTGCCGCAACGGAATCTATGACAACAATGTCGATGGCACCGCTTCGCACCAGGGTGTCCGTTATCTCCAGTGCCTGTTCCCCGGAATCGGGCTGGGAAACAAGCAGTTCGTCGATGTTAACACCGAGCTTTCGTGCATAGTTGATATCGAGGGCATGTTCCGCATCGATGAAGGCAGCAACACCGCCGGCCTTTTGTGCCTCGGCAATGATATGAAGTGTCAGGGTCGTTTTGCCGGATGATTCGGGACCAAAAATTTCAACAACCCTGCCCTTGGGAATGCCGCCGACGCCAAGCGCTATATCCAGGCCGAGTGAGCCTGTCGGTATAACGGGCGTATCAACGATAGCCCCTGTCGTGCCAAGCTTCATGATACTGCCCTTGCCGAACTGTTTTTCGATGTTTGCAAGGGCCATATCGAGGGCCTTCTTTTTACTCTGTGTATCAATAACTGTCATAATGCCTCCTTGTTCAGGTCTACAGTATATAATGGACGGTAAACAGCGCCTTTGGAACCAAGTATACTTTGAAACAGGACTACCCTGTCAACAAAAGAACTACTTATTAAAATATCATCCCACACCTTAATTATTTTTTCAAGACCTTGATTGTCCACGGTACCATTGACCCGCCCAATGGTTATGTGCGCGGTAAACGGCCTGTCTTCGCCGTTGAGGTCATGAATAGATGCTTCCAACTTGTCAAATAATGCCTTTACCTGTTCTTGTTGTTTTATACCTATCCACAAAACCCTTGGTCTTGCAAGAGAAGGGAATGCGCCTATGGTATGCAACTCGATCCTGAATGCCTTCATTCCCTTGAGTGTATCCATCGCCTCGGTTACCCGCTTTACCTGCTGCTCGTCGATAGTATTGAGGAACTTGAGCGTAAGATGAATATTGTCTCTTTCAACCCATCGCACGCTCTGTTTTGCGCCCATGCCCACGGAGCGCAGCTCATCAATGACCTTTCGCAGGGCAGATCGTGCGGCTTCTTCTATGGGTAATGCGATAAATGCCCTTATCATAGGGACCGGCCTATCAGTATTTCCAATAAAAAGATGAGTATACGGACAAAAATATTTGCGGCTATCCCCGCGGCTACGTCATCAAGCATAATACCTATACCACCGTGGACATTCTTATCAAGGTATGAGATCGGGTAGGGTTTGCTTATGTCAAGGGCCCTGAAACAGAGGAACCCGATGATTACCGGTACAATGCCCGGCGGTATAAACAACAAAGTGATATATATACCGGCAATCTCGTCAATGACTATTTTCCCGCTGTCTTGCTCGTTCAGGATCTTTTCCGCCTTACCCGCGGCGAGGTTCCCGATGACCAGCAGTGTGCCGAGTAGCATAAGTGACTGATAGGTATCCAGATATTCTGAGGCAAAACAAGAGAGTGCAATGCCCAGTACACTGCCGAAGGTGCCCGGTGCAAAGGGCAGGTATCCGATAAACATGCCGGTGGCAACAAATAAAATAACCGTATTGTAAATCTTCTTCATCGCTGTTTTTATACAAGATATTCATCGTTAAAGCAAAACAAAAACAACCGATTGCGTATAAACCATTGGACAGACTGTCCGTGAATTTTTTTTATGACACTCCCCTTTAAATTTTTATTGCATAAGTTCTTTATTTAAGATATTCCCAAAAGTAACATAATGGAATAAGAAGGAGACACTATGAAAATAGTTTCTAAACAATATATATATCTATTTATTACAGGACTTTTTGTAAGTCTTGTAATGGCAGGTTGTAAAGGTTCGACAGGCTCCGCAGGGCTGAGCTCGGGCACCATAAGCGGAAGTGTTGAGGACACTGCAACGAGCAAGCCGTTATCAGGCGCACTGGTAACAGCCTCACCTGCCTTGTTTTCCGCTACAACGGATACAAACGGCAATTTTATAATTCAAAATGTACCGGTCGGTATCTATCAGATCACAGCGTCGATGGGTGGTTACCAATCGCAAACAACCGGGTATATTTCTATCGTCGCGGGTAAGACCGCGAATATACCATTCCAGCTTTCTGCTCCGCCGTCTGTACCGATCATCGCCAATGCAGGTAAAGATCAATGGGATGTGGGATACGGCGCTGTCGTTACCATAGACGGCAGTGCAAGTACGAGTGTATCCGGAAAGCCCTTAACCTATACATGGACACAGGTTCCAAACTACGCAGGACAATTTATAGCCGCGCCCGTGACATTTCTTAACGGTACAAGTAACGCGACATTGCAAGTTCAGTTGCCGACCTTACAGCAATTTTTCTCATCACTCGATGTGCCGGTCCAGATACCGGACAGGTTTGGTATGCTTGGTATCTCGGCCTGGCTTGGAGCCGGTAATTATGCCAATAGCAACGACTTTGCATTTCAACTCACCGTTTCCGACGGCACAAACACATCAAC
>JAMDCL010000032.1 GCA_023489065.1 Deltaproteobacteria bacterium
AAGGCGTCTTTAAGTACGGATAGTTTCCTCTCTGCTGCTTCGTTCCAGGATACGACCAAGGTATTGACCGAGTCCTCGATAATGGGCAAGGTCGATCATCTCAGGGGTCTGAAAGAAAACATTTTGATGGGAAGGCTTATACCCGCGGGTACGGGACACGAAGAATACGGCGATGTCAAGCTCGGTATAGAGCCGGTTTATGAGGAAATAAAGGTAGAGGTTAAAAACAACACGCAAAGCTGATACAGGGTGAGGCATTGAAATGTATTCCGCATTAAACGAAGCTTTCGGTGAACGGGAAATCAGCGATGTGTACCGATGTTCAGAGGTGGCATGAGTCATGCCGCCTCTCAACGAAATAGTCGATCAATTAAATCTTTTACGGCAGCAGGCAGAAAAAGAGTTATCGTTCATCGATACAACGGAAAAGCTGGAAGCATTCAGGATAAAATACTTCGGCAGAGCATCGGGGGCATTGACAGCGCTTTTCAAAACTCTTTCCGGGTTATCCCCTGAGGACAGGGCTGTTTTCGGTAAGGCTGCAAATCTTGTAAAAGAACAACTGCATGACCTTTTGGAAAACAAAACCATCGAGCTCAAGAGTAAGACTGCAGCAGTTCCGGCAGCAGGGATAGTCGATATAACGCTGCCAGGAAGATCCATGCCTCAGGGACATGCCCATCCTATCAGCAGGGTATTGGCAGAGGTCGTATCCATATTTACAACCATGGGTTTCTCGATAGCCGAAGGCCCCGAGATAGAACTCGACTATTATAATTTCGAAGCTCTGAACATGCCGGAAGATCATCCGGCACGGGACATGCAGGATACGTTCTATCTCCCGGGAGGGTTCCTCTTAAGAACGCAAACATCTCCCGTGCAGATAAGGACGATGGAAAAGAGCAAGCCGCCGGTGAGTATCATTGCGCCGGGACGGGTTTTCCGAAGGGACTGGGATATTACCCACACACCCATGTTTCACCAGGTAGAGGGACTGCTCGTCGATAAAGGCGTAAGTATGACCCATCTCAAGGGTGTCCTCGAGGCCTTCTTGAAAGCGTTCTTCGGTGCGGGTACAAAGATTCGGTTCAGACCGAGCTATTTTCCGTTTACGGAACCAAGTACCGAGGTTGATATCGGATGTATATTCTGCGGCGGTAAAGGATGCAGGGTATGCAAAACATCCGGCTGGCTCGAAATACTCGGAGCGGGCATGGTCCATCCCGAAGTTTTTAAAAAAGTAAAGTACGATACGGACGTTTACACGGGTTTTGCATTCGGTATAGGGATTGAGAGGCTTGCAATGTTGAAATACAACATCAACGATCTCAGGATGTTTTTCGAGAACGATCTGAGATTTTTGAGGCAATAGACATGCTGTATTCGTACAAGTGGCTGCAGCAGTTCCTTCACAAGATACCCTCTGTCGGGGATCTTTCGGATAAACTCACCCTATCGGGACTCGAGGTCGAATCGGTTAAGCAGATCTCTGCGGATTTCAGCGGTATCGTAACCGCTGTCATTCAGGATATAAAACCACATACCCATGCCGGTAACCTGTCTCTTGCAACCGTTTCGACAGGGGACAGGTCGTTTATGACGGTTACGGGAGCAAAGGGGCTGGCCCAGGGAATGCGGGTGGCGTTTGCCCCTCCGGGGTCGAGCATCACCAACGGCAGAAAAATCCAGGATGTAGAGATAAAATCGGAACGTTCCTCGGGTATGATCATCTCCGAAGACGAACTCGGAATACCCGGGAATATCCGTACGGTTATAGCATTCGATCAATCCGTTTCACCGGGCAGCGACGTCCGATCGCTCCTTGGACTCGACGACTGGATCCTGGACGTTGCCGTTACCCCGAACAGACCCGATGTTCTGAGTCATCTTGGTCTTGTGCGGGAGATAGCCACACTTTTCCATTTGAAAATTATCTATCCGTCTTATGAGCTGCACGAAAAAAAGTATGATGCCGGCAGCGGTCTGTTCAAAGTCAAAATAGAGTCATCCCGCGACTGCCCGCGGTATACCGTACGGCTTTTATCCGGGGTGACCGTAGGTCCTTCTCCCTTATGGCTCAGGATCATGCTGGGGAAGATAGAACAGAAGAGCATCAACAACATTGTCGACATAACCAACTACGTCATGTTCGGCGTCGGTCAGCCGCTGCACGCATTCGACAGAAAGAAGATATCAGGGAATACCATTATCGTACGGCGAGCGGCCAACGAAAAGTTTGTTGCACTCGATGATCAGGAACGCACGCTTACTCATCATACGCTCGTTATTGCCGACGAAAAAGTCCCTGTTGCCATGGCAGGCGTCATGGGCGGTAAATACAGCGGTATAACGGAGCAAACAGATCAGGTGTTGCTTGAGAGTGCCGTCTTTTCTGCGCCGGTCATCCGCAGGACCGAACGCAGCCTGGGAGTCAAAACCGAAGCCGATTACCGGTTCGAACGGGGAATTGACCCCCTGCTTCCGAAAATGGCATCGGATTATGCTGCTTCCTTGATTGCCAGTCTGACGGGAGCGACGGTTTACAAACTCATTGATAATTGTGCGATGCGGTACAAGAAGCGTAAAATTATTGTTTCGACCGACACCCTGCAAACCATCGTTGGTTTTCCACTGAATATAAAAAAGGTTCAATCACTCCTCGAATCGACGCAGTGCAGCGTAAAAAGGGTACATCCGAGAACGCTCTCGGTGGAGCCCCCGTCCTTCAGGATGGATATTGTGCAGGCGGTCGATCTCGGGGAAGAGATTGCCAGGCTTATAGGCTATGATAAAATACCGTCCATACTTCCGCAAAGGCAGGCTTCTCATGTTACTCTGCCCTCTGATTATAAATTCACCTCCCTGATTAGGGATTATTTTTTATCCATAGGATTTGATGAAGTCATAAACTATAGCTTCTCGAGTGAGGATGATCACGCAATAATCGGCGGTGAGGCCGCACGGCTTTCGAATCCCATTAACGAACAGACCTTCCTCATGCGGGCAAGCCTCTTGCCGATGCTCATTAAAAATGCCCAGTATAATATCTTCAGACAGATTGAGGATCAGAAGTTGTTTGAGATAGGCAAGGTGTACCTCAAACGGGAAAACAATTATGAAGAACAAATCCATATTTCGGGACTGTTGACCGGCAGGAGATTTCCGCTCGGATGGTCGTATCCGGACGACAGAGTCGATATTTTTGATGCTATGGGCGCTGTTGAGGGCATAGCAGGACGGCTCAAAATTCAGGACGGTATTGCCGGAGAGGCAGGTCCCTCAGGTCTGCTTGCAAAAAACAATGCCGTAATGCTGAAATGTAAAGATATCCCCATAGGAATTGCCGGTGAAGTGGCGGAAAACATAGTGAACACCTATGGGATAAAACAGCGGATATTTGTTTTCGATATCTCTCTTGAGCCCTTACTCGCAAAAGCTTCTCTTTACAGCACTTATGCCGGTGTTCCCAAATATCCTTTTATTTCAAGGGACCTTACCATAATAAAGCCCGTTTCGCTTTTATCCTCTCATATTATACAGGCCGTCCGGGCGCTCGCTCTGCCTCTGCTTTCAGAAGTTTTTCCGTTCGATCTATATGTTGACAAAAATAATATATCGGAGCATAGTATAACGTATAGATTTGTTTTCAGGGCCGAAGACAGGACTTTGACCGATGAAGAGGTTGACCGGCTCATGAAGATAATAATGGATACCATAACGGGTCATTTTAAGATTACATTGAAAGTATAGAGGAGGCTTTTATGGCGGTAACCA
>JAMDCL010000064.1 GCA_023489065.1 Deltaproteobacteria bacterium
GGACTCATCATCGGCGGTTGACTATTATACACAGTTCTACAGCGAGCTTGTGGAGCTGAACGCACAGGGGTTCGGTTCCGTACCGGACGAAAAGATCCGGCTGCTCTGGGACAACCTGCCGATATGGTACAAGATAAAATACCTGTCGGAATTTTTTGCAAAGCACCAGGCTGCGTTCGTCGTTTCTACGTATACAAACTCATGGGCGGCCATCCAGGGAAATATAGATACGGACCATGCACTCGAAGAGCTTGCACGGGCATACCTTTCACCGTACATCAACCGGGATTTCAAGTACCGGATCGAGTATCTGGTAAAACTGATAGAAGAGTTCTCTCTCGACGGCATTGTGTTCCACTCCGACCGCAGCTGCAAGCCGTACTCCCTCGGTCAGTACATGATCAAGGAGGAAGTAACAAAGCGTACGGGCAAGCCGGGACTCATCATCGAGGCCGACATGAACGACCCGAGGGTATTTTCCGATGCTCAGTTCGAAACAAGGGCAGAAGCGTTCCTGGAAGGTTTTGAAAAATGAAACACTTTGCGGGTATCGATGTCGGTTCGCTCACGGCAAAGGCCGTTGTCATCGACGAGAACAACAGGATACTCGGATCCCACATCATGCCGGTAGGACAGGACAGCCTTGCAGCGGGCATGAACGCTTATACACAGGCATTGAGCAAGGCAGGCCTGAAAAAAGAGGATGTTGCGTCCATCGTATCTACGGGTTACAGCAGGAAGCGGTTCACGGAAGCGACCATGCAAAAGACCGAGATTAGCTGCCATGCACGGGGCATATCCGTCGTATTTCCCAGGGTTGCGACACTCATAGATGTCGGGGGACAGGACAGCAAGGCAATGAAGATAGGAAAAGAAGGCAAGGTGCTTGATTTCGCCATGAACGACAAGTGCGCTGCAGGGACCGGACGGTTTGTCGATGTTATGGCGCATGCGCTCAACCTCACTCTGCCGGGTCTTTCCGATGCTGCGCTTTCCTTCAAAGAAGAGCTTACTCTGAGCTCGACCTGCACGGTGTTCGGAGAATCAGAGGTCATATCCCTCCTGTCGCAGGGGCAGAGCGTTCCCGACATATCCTGGGCCATCATAAAGTCTATTGCCGACCGGCTCGTCTCGCTGGTAAAGAGGGTCGGTGTCGAACAGGACATTGCCATGAGCGGCGGTATGGCCAAGAACAAGGCGCTGGTATCGCGGCTGGAAGACAGGATCGGGTTCGATATTCTTGTTCCCGAAGAGCCCCAGATCATGGGTGCCTTCGGTGCAGCGGTCATAGCAAAGGGCTGAAGCGCAGCACGATCATGGACGCGGGGGAATCTTTCCTTTTATTTCTTTCCCGATCTTGACGGGAGCGAGTAAGGGTTTTTCACGTCGGACGAGGATAGTTTGTTATACCGAGCAATGCCCTGGTGAAATTCAACTTCGAGTAATGGCCACTGCTCACCGCAGTCATAAGCCCTTCTCTCCCGAATATCTCGTGCGTAATGCTGCGCATATCCATGCCTTTGGCATAAAGGTCGATTACCCTGTCTCTTTTTTCTTCCAAAAACTCAAGTTTGCTTTTCATGGCTGCTTTCCCTTTTTTTACAGGGCCGCGGAGCGCGTCGAACATCACGTCAAAATCAAGTTTCAAAAGCCCGCGCAGTGTTTCTATGGTGATATTGGGATTTTCATCGTCGCGCATATACTTGAGGCGCTCGGACAAAAACACATCCCCGGAAAACAACCATCCCCGTTCTTTTAAAAAGAAGACTTTGTGATCATGACTATGGCCCGGTGCATGCAGTACCGCAAAGGTAAAACGCCCGGTCTGTAACGTGCCGCCAAGCACCTGCGCTTCCGAGGGCTCTGGCATGCCCCATGTCAGCATGCGGTAGCGCTGGAGTTTATGCGGATGCCGTATGAGTTCCAGACCTTCCTGCGGGACTAGTGGAACGATACCCAGCCTGTTCGCCTCCGCGTTGGCCCCGATATGATCCTCATGATGATGCGTAATTGCGATGTTTTCGACCCCTTGCTCCCTGATAAACTGCCGTACGTGGAGTTTGGCGCCGGTAAACCCTGTATCCACGAGGAGGTTGTCGATAAAAAAGGCATGGACAAAAAAAACGGGCTTTCCCAGAAGCGTCTTTGACATCTTAAGAACGGTTATGTCTTCGAATTGATTTATCTTAAAAAGCATAACTCAATGGGACGGTTCGCAAATAATAACTCGGTCAGCCTTTTGACAGCGGATGTCGGAAAACAGGGAAGGCTTCTTTATTAGGTTGTCTTATATCGGGCATCTCCGAAGCCGAGAATGGGATAGAAGATGAAAGACAAAATCCAGAGTCCGAAACCAAATCCTACTCCTTTCCCGAATTTTTCAGCAACACCGAGAGAAACGACACCGGTGACGATCAGGTTTACCAGGGGGACAAAATATAAGATTAACCACCACCCGGGTTTGCCTGCGATCTTAAGGGTAACATATAAGTTATAGATCGGGATCAAACAAGCCCATCCAGGCTGTCCTGCCTTTTCAAAAACCTTCCACACGGCGGCAACCATAAAAACCATGACTACCAAACCACCAAGCCATAATGTCCCCATAGAACACCTCCCGATAAAAGCTTACCGTATTTATTTGACAGGTACAAGCATTAAAAAAACAAGAACAGTGACCCGTTCATTGGGGAAAGCAGCAGGCGGTGCGGGAGGAAGTTCATCCCGACAAAATTTGTTTCCTTTGAGGAGAAAACAGGATAGATACGTGCCATGAAGGAAGGTTCATGCCAGATCAAGTAATAGTATTTACGGACCTCGACGGCACGCTGCTTGATTATTATACCTACTCGTTTGAGGCATCCAAAGAAGGTATCGAGCTCTTACGGAGTCATCGCGTCCCTCTGATATTTTGCACGAGCAAATCCTATGCCGAAGTCATCCACTTCAGGGAAGAAACGGGCAATACCTCTCCGTTCATCGTCGAGAACGGCGGGGCTATCTATATACCCCGGGAACAGGTTGAACAGTTTAAACCCTTTATGCAGGCCGGCCGGCTGAAGCAATCCGGTGACTATGCGGCACTGGAGCTCGGTGCCGATTACGCCACCCTGCGCCGGGTCTTTGAACAGATGAAAAAGGCTTTCGGGAACAGCGTTACCGGGTTTGGAGATATGAGCGTCGAAGAGGTGTCCCGAAGCCTCAACCTTGTACCGCGACTCGCAGCAATGGCCAAGGTCAGACGCCATGATGAGCCGTTCATCCTCAGAGACCCGTCTCTTCTTGAGAGTATAAAACAATTTTCAGGGCAAAACGGGCTGAAGGTATATCCGGGTACACGGTTCTACCATCTAATGGGAAACACGGACAAGGGTGTGGCAGTGAAGGAGCTTATGTCCCTCTACAAAAAAGTGTACGGTACCATCGTTTCGGCTGCTATAGGAGAAGGTAAAAATGATGAGCCCATGCTCAGACAGGTCGACGTCCCGTTCCTGGTACAAAAGCCCGGCGGCAGTTTCACGGATGTAACCCTGGATCGCATCACCAGAATAGACGCTGTGGGACCGCACGGGTTTACCCGTGCGGTAAAGGCATTGTTGAACAGGAGCATGAAGTTGTAAACAAAATCATAGAAGTATGATATGATTGATACGATTAAGGACAATAGTGTTGTCTGACAGAGAGAAAGGCCGTCCCGGACGGAAAAAAGGAGGAAATATGCTAAGACTAAAAACGCTACTGGTACTATCCATCGCACTTCTGTTT
>JAMDCL010000051.1 GCA_023489065.1 Deltaproteobacteria bacterium
TTTTAGCTGTTGTGCGATCTGGTACGGGGTATGTAAAAACATATAGGTCTATTAATCCAATATACCTAAAAATGGCTTGACAAGGTCATTGAAGTCGCAATGACATTGTCGGACAGCCTGCAAGGAGAGGGTACCCGAGAGACCTTGTCAAATTCCCCAAAATAAACAGCTTCAGAGAGATCCGTATTTGATTGCGGAATCAAAAAACAGTTGCATCGTGGTCGCGTCCCGTAGTATAGTCGTTTCGCGGAGGTAGGAATGAAGAATAAGAAACCGTTGGAAAAACTCATGAATGAGTACGATCAAAAACCAAGAACTCCATTGAAGATCGGCGTCTGTCTGAGCGGCGGCGCGATACGGGGACTTGCCCATGTCGGCGTGCTCCGCGTTCTTTACAACGAATTTATTCCTATCGATATCATAACCGGCAGCAGTGCGGGGGCGATCGTTGCAAGCCTGTATGCGCTGTACGGATATCATTCGAGCTGGTCGGCATTTGAAAAAACGCTCAAGAACAAATCCATATTCAGGATCAAGAAAAACAAAAACGATGAACTCTTTGATTCCGGATATTTCAAGGGATGGCTGAAAGACATGCTTGGCGATGCAACGTTCGACGATGTAAAGATACCCCTTGAGATTACGGCCCTCGACATCGTTTCCGGAAAGCCCATTTACATCCATGAAGGCTATTTGCGTGACGCGATCTATGCCTCGTGTGCGGTGCCCGGTATATGGAAACCCGCAAAGGTCGGTAAGATGCTTCTTGTCGACGGATCATTCGGCAATGATGTGCCCGTGGAATGGCTGCGGGGGAAAGGGGCGGACGTGATCATCGTTTCCATCGTCAATATCTACAACGAGTTCCTGTACGGGTCGGGTCTGTCCTTATCGAGGATATTGAAGCTTGCGGCCTCGAGCGGCATTTTCAAGCCGCTGATACTGGCAGGCGGAGCAGGACTGGAATACGCAACGAGGGACATAACGGACAAAAATGCAAAACCCCTGAAAACCCTTCTCAGGACTTTGGGGTTGTTCGGAAAAAACTTTAACGACCAGAAATGGGGAACCGATGCGGACGTCAAGATCGTCCCGTCCATAGGAGATTTTTATTCGAGCAACCCCGGGTATTTGTCCAAAAATAAAAGGACAGAATTCATCGCAGCCGGCGCCATAGCCACGTGGAAGAAGATCCCGCAGTTAAAGCATATACTCGGAGAGATAAAAATGAAGAAGGAACTGTCTCTGTCTGCTTCCGCCAAGATAAAAAAACAGATCAAAAATGTTAAGAATTCATTTCTGAAACTGGTCGGTTGACCCGCATTCTGAACGGGTGTTCGCCGCAATCCACGCTATTTATAGCGTTGTCAAGGCGAACTATACGATTGATATATTCCATACCGACGAAGAATCCATGCCATTTACGGCGTGGTTCTTCAATATTGAATTTTTAATCTTTAATCTTTAATCTTTAATTTCTTCCAACATCATGCGCTTCCGCGTCAATCCTGACGGGGCTACTGCTGCGGCTCTTCGGGGCTCTGCGGTGCTGTGTCCTTTTTCATTTCTTCGTGTTTCGCGGTGGCGGCTGGTTTTGTTTTTCCCGCAGGCTTTCTTTTCTTTGCCTTTTTCTTCGCGGTCAGCAGCTTCGACAGGGCCTCGAGTTTGGCGTCCAGCCTTGCAACCTCGTTGTTGAGTTTCCGTATATCTTCTGCGGAGGGAAGATTAAACGCACCGAGTGCCATAGGCATGACCGTGTCAAGCCTGGATTTCATCTTCATCATCTGTTCGACCGTCCTGTCAAGCACCGGTTGAAGTTTTTTTGACGCAAAGAGCTTCTCGACAATATCATTCACGGAAAACCCCCCAAAAAGATCCGTAGATTTCTTCTTCATAAACCCACCTCCTGCACCCATATAATCAGATAGATCAAAATTATGTCAAATACTTTATTTGCCGGAGCGGATTGACAGAGCGCATCCTGCTGGTATAAAAAAACAGCATGAGAAAATTACTGCGGGCGCTTGTCCTGATCTTACCGTTGTTTCTGAGTTCATGTCATAGCAGCTCATCCGGTGCCCGTACCCTCGTCATTGGTATTGAAGGCGCTCCGGCAAACCTCGATCCCGGTTATGCCACAGACGCTTATTCCGCACAGATCTCAAGGCTGTGCTTCGAAGGATTGATGCGGTTCAACAGGAAAGGGGCACTCGTGCCCCAGCTTGCAGAAAGCTTTTCACTGCACAATAAGGACATCGCTTTTACCTTAAAAAGAGGGATACGGTTTCAGGACGGAACTGACTTCACATCCGGAGATGTTGCTGCAACCATACAGAGAGTCATAAACTCGCCGGAGTATTCTCCGTACCGTGAGGCCCTCTCCCATGTGAAAGAGGTGGTTTTGCAGGGCCCGTACAAGCTGGTCATCCGTCTTCAAGAGCCGTACGCACCCATACTGACGGCCCTGACCATAGGCATTCTGCCGCACACGCTCGCGCAGGAAAAGGTACTGCCCCTCGACAGGCTTGTCGGTACAGGGCCGTACAGGCTTTACCGGTACAGCCAGTCCCGTTATGTGGAGCTTCAGGCATATCCGGGCTACCGGGACGGTCCCCCGCAGATAAAAAGGCTCATATTCAGGATCATTCCCAATGACCTGACGCGTGTTCTCGAACTCGAAAAGGGCAGTGTGGACCTGCTGGTCAATGCCGTGCCGCCGGACGCGGTGAACGGTCTTATGAACGACAAGCACATCCGCGTCATCACCGGCCATGGGAACGCCTACGAATACCTCGGTTTCAATATGAGGGACCCGGTCCTGGGTATAAAAGACGTCCGCAGGGCAATCGCCCATGCCATAAACAGGCAGGCGATTATACGCTATGTCTTGTTCAATCAGGCAGAGCCCGCATCGGGCATACTGCCGCCGTGGAACAGGGCGTATAATCCGGACGTCAGGCAGTATGACTACGACCCTGCCCTTGCCCGGCGCTTGCTCGATAAAGCCGGTTTCCCGGAAAAACACGGATACAGGTTTACGCTCGATTTCAAGACCTCGGACAATCCTCTCTCCCTGCGCGTGGCGCAGGCCATTGCCTATCAGCTTGAACAGATCGGAATAAAGGTCAATCTTCGATCGTATGAATGGGCAACGTTTTACAATGACATACGGCACGGGAATTTTCAGATCTACACCTTGCGGTGGGTCGGCGTCATGGACCCGGATATTTTATATTACGCCTTCGATTCCCATTCGGTCCCGCCGTACGGGGCCAATAGAGGGTACTATGAAAACCCCGAAGTCGATCGACTGCTCAGGCAGGCAAGAGGCACGCTGGATACGGATGCATCTTTGTCCCTGTACAGGCGCGTGCAGGGTATCGCGGCAGAAGACCTGCCCTATGTAAGCCTCTGGTATATGAATGACATAACCGCAATGCGGGACCGCCTCCACAACTTCAAACCCTTCCCCGGCGGGGGGTATGAAGGCATCAACAAGGCGTATATCGGAAACAGGTGAGGAATAGAGAGGGGGAATACACAATAACCTGTTATCTGAACGACTGTTTATTCTCCCGTGTACTCCGGGGTGCGCTTCTGGAGGAAGGCCGATACGCCTTCCATGAAGTCGGCGGTCATGAGGCATTTGGTCTGTCCCAGCACCTCTTTTTCGAATATCTTTTCGAGATCGTACTCGATGCCGCTTTGCAGGGCTTGTTTTGCAAACCTGCAGGCAACCGGGGGGC
>JAMDCL010000062.1 GCA_023489065.1 Deltaproteobacteria bacterium
TCAAGGTTGCAATATGTGAGCTGCTCGGGATCCGCTGTTGACATTAAGAGAAGTTCGGATGTGGACGGCTCGAAGAATGCGACACCGGAGCCTTCAGGCGAGTCTTCAAGTACTGCAATATAGTTAGTTTGATTGGATTCAAGCATGTCCGGATCATAGATAAGTCCCGGTGTTGCTACCCGTATGACATCCCGTTTTACGATACCCTTTGCCTTTGCAGGGTCCTCGAGCTGCTCACATATTGCAACCTTGAATCCCGCATCCAAAAGCTTTTTTATGTACGGCGCTGCAGCATGATACGGCACGCCGCACATGGGTACCGGGTCTTCGACGTCCTTGTGCCGTGATGTAAGGGTCAGGTCAAGGACGGGTGCTGCGGTAACCGCGTCCTCGAAAAACATCTCGTAAAAATCACCGAGCCGGTAAAAAAGGATCGCATCCTTATATCTGGATTTTATTTCAAGGTACTGCTGGACTAAAGGAGTCGGGGGTTTTGTCATGGTTATCCGTTAGATTTTATCCTCTGAGATTAAGCAGGGGATTCTCCTGCGTTATCCCTCTTAGGTTAAGAGGGCTTAAGGAAGTTACGGTTTTAATCATTTCTTATTACACCTTGTTCCTTTAAATGTTGGGTCTTGCGTATAAATCTCATAACGCCCCCTTGCCCCCTCTTATCTTAAGAGGGGGGACATTTCAATCATAACTTCACTTCTGATCCGTCCAGTAAAAGATGCGGGTAATGATTAGCTTGATAAGGGGAATGCTGGGTTCTACTTCTTTTCGATATACCCACAGTCCTTGTTCGGACATGCGATCACAACCCCGTCTTTCTGGGTGTACTTCTCTATAAGATACTTCGATCCGCATTTCGGGCACACCTTGTTTACCGGTTTATTCCAGGATACAAAATGACACTTCGGATAATTGGTGCATCCGTAAAAAAGCCTTCCCTTTTTCGTCGAGCGCTCTGCGACAGCACCGCCGCAATCGGGACATTTGACATCTATGGCATAGGACTTCGTGTTTTTGCATTTCGGGTAGTTCTCGCACGCGAGGAACCGTGCACCCGACCTGGTTCGCTTTATCAGCATGGAACCGCCGCATAATTCGCATTTTAAATCCGACTTCTCGTTCTCGATCACGGTTATCGCGCCGTTCTCATCCCTTTTGAAGTTTTTTGTATTTTTGCATTCCGGATAATTCGAACACGCGAGGAACATGCCGTTGCGTCCCCACTTTATGACCATGGGCGACCCGCATTTTTCACATTTGATGTCCGTTTTTTCTTCGGTTGCCTTCATGTTTTTCATCTGTTTTCCGGCCTTGACGAGCAGTTGTGCAAATGTCTTGTAGAACGCCTTGAGCAGTTCGATATAGTTGGTATTGCCCTCTTCCACGTTGTCCAGCTTGTCCTCCATATCCGCAGTAAACCCTATATCCATGATCTGCGGGAAATTCTTTATCAGCATCCCGGTAACGATATTACCGAGCTCCGTGGGCTTAAACCTTCCCTCGTCTTTGACGACATACCCCCTGTGCTGGATGGTAAACAATATTGTCGCATACGTGGAAGGCCTGCCGATGCCTTTTTCCTCGAGTTCTTTTACCAGGGATGCCTCGGTATACCGCGGAGGCGGTTCTGTAAAATGCTGGTGCGGCGCTACCTCTTTTAACTGCAGGGGATCGTTATTGTTCAGTGCCGGCAGCAGCGACTCTTCCCTCTGTTCTTCGTAGACCCTGAGATATCCGTCGAACAGGAGCGTCGATCCCGTTGCCCTGAATAAAAACCTGCCGCCCTTTATCTGCACGACCATCTGCCTGAAAACCGCAGGCGTCATCTGGCTTGCCACGAACCGTTCCCAGATCAGCCGGTACAGCGCATATTCCTGTTCCGAAAGATATTTTTTTACTTTGTCCGGCGGTAGATCGAACCGTGTCGGCCTGACTGCCTCGTGTGCATCCTGTGCTGATTTTTTGTTTTTGTACATGTTCGGAGACTGCGGCAGATAGTCTTTGCCAAAGGCGTTGTTTATATATGCCCGTACGTTCGACAATGCCTCGTCCGCTATCCTGACGGAGTCCGTTCTCATATAGGTTATCAGCGCGGTATGGCCTTCCTTGCCGAGCTCGATACCTTCGTACAGCTTTTTTGCTATCTTCATGGTCCTGTCGGCGGTGAACCTGAGGCGTTTGATGGATTCCTGCTGAAGCGTGCTGGTGATAAACGGAGGCACGGGATAGGACTTCCTTTCCTTTTGCTCGATGCCAGCAACACGATAATTTTGTTTCTTTATCTCTTGTGCAAGGGTTTGTGCCGTATCGCCGTCTTTTATATCCACGGCCTTGCCGTCGACAGCGGCGAGCTTTGTCTCAAAGACGTCCTTACCCGGCGTTATGAACGAACCTTCTATTGACCAGTACTCCTGCGGAACGAACGCCTCACGCTCTTTTTCCCGGTCGCATATAAGCCGCACTGCTACGGACTGTACCCTGCCCGCACTCAATCCCCTGCGGACCTTATCCCAGAGCAAAGGGCTTATCTGATAGCCGACGAGCCTGTCGAGGATACGCCGGGCGAGGTAGGAATCGTACATCCTCTCGTTGAGCTTCCCGTGGTTTTTAATGCCTTCGAGCACAGCCTGTTTGGTGATCTCATTGAACATCACCCGTTCTATTTTGAGCTTTGTGTTTTGCTTTCTCAGTACATCCGCGATGTGCCAGGCGATCGCCTCTCCCTCCCTGTCCGGATCCGGTGCGAGGTACACGGTGCCCACATTTTTTGCAGCCTTTTTTATTGCTGCTATGATCTTGAGCTTGGTCTTCAGCAGTTCATATTCGGCGGCAAATGTTTTCGTATCGACGCCGAGCTTTGACTTGGGCAGGTCCTTGATATGTCCCATGGAAGCGACGACTTCATAGTCGCTGTCCAGAAACTTTTTTATGGTTTTTGTTTTAGCGGGTGATTCTACAACAATAAGGTATTTTTCTTTCTGTGCTTTCGCCGGCATATTCACTCCATTTTTATAAATCTTTTTCCCGGTAATTGTTTTACAATTCCGTTGAGTTCCATTTCAGTAAGAATACTCATTACTTTGGCCGTGTCAAATTGCGATCGTATAATGATGGTATCGAGATCCATGGGATCGGAAGACAGGACAGACAGGACACCGGCGTGCGATTCCGGCAGAGCGGCCGTGCTCTTTTTTTCCGATGGAAGGATCGCCCTGATCTCCGCCACAAGACTGTCGACGGAATCCACCATGGCACACCCGTGCTTGATGAGCCTGTTCGTGCCCTGGCTCATCATGGAATAGATCTGTCCCGGAACGGCAAACACATCCCTCCCCTGATCCAGCGCATGCGATACCGTGATCATGGTACCGCTGTTCAAAGACGCCTCGGTCACAATCACGGCAAGCGACAGACCGCTGATAATGCGGTTGCGCGCCGGAAAGTTCTTGTCCAGGGGAGGCGTATCCAGAGGATATTCGCTCAGGATCAAGCCCTTGTCCGCGATATCATGCGCAAGCTGCCGGTTTTCGGCAGGATAAACCCTGTTTATGCCTGTTCCCCATACGGCAATCGTCGTACCCCGGTTTTCCAGCGCTGTTTTGTGGGTTGCAGAATCTATGCCTTTTGCCATACCGCTTACAAGCGTAACCCCTTGCTTGACCAGTGCCAGGGCGATCTCTGCGGTAATCTCTTCTCCGTAGGGAGAAGGAAACCGTGTGCCGACAATG
>JAMDCL010000101.1 GCA_023489065.1 Deltaproteobacteria bacterium
TTTGTCCTGTCCATATCTGACTATCAACCTTCATCCGCTCATAGAGCATAATTTAGCCCCTGTTTGACTCCCTTTAATTCGCTCACTTTTTGATCGTATTTTTGTCCAGTCCATAGGGCGCAGTCCAGTGTGTTCTGTAATCTCCCCCTGACAAGGGGGACGGAAGGGGGTTATGTTTTAAACGGTCGCTGTCCCTGTTTATCGAAAGACTCCTTCATTTTTACCCTGTTAGAGAAAGCCACCATCAGCGTAAGCTGTCAGAGAATTTGTTCTCTAACGGGGGTAACGGCGGGCTTGTGTTTTACGAATATATGCCATAAAGTAATCTATCACGAACGGAGGTACAAAGAAAATAAGGGTATTGACATATTGTAATTTATAAGTTACATTTTGTTGAGACCTTGTCAGAACAATACAGCAAAAATGGAGGTTACCCTACGCGAGGTTTTATATTATCAAAAAGAGAATGGAATTGTTCCCTTTCTCAAATGGCTTTATTCTATAGAGGACCGGATTACAAGGGCAAAAATACGTATACGGCTGGACAGGATGTCTGCCGGTAATTTAGGGGATTGTCGTCCGGTAGGTGACGGTGTCAACGAAGCGAGAATAGACTATGGCCCGGATACCGGATTTATTTCGCCTTTGATGGAGAAAAGATAGTCGTGGTCTTATGCGGTGGAGATAAAAGTTCGCAAGGTAAAGACATAAGACTGGCAAAGGAATATTGGTTGGATTACAAGAGGGAGGATCGTTAACATGGGGAAAAGATCCGTGAGCTACCGCGAAGATTTAATGAGCGCACTGAAAGATCCCGGGGAAGTAGCAGCATATATCAATGCAGCACTGGAAGAAGGCGACAACAAGGTTTTGCTTACTGCCCTTAAAAATGTTGCCGAGGCAAACGGTGGAATCGGTAAGCTTGCCGCTAAAACAAAACTGGCAAGGGAGAGCCTTTACCGGATGCTTTCAAAAAAAGGAAACCCGGAGCTGGGGAGTCTGGAGCTTATACTGCACACCTTTGGACTGAAACTTTCGGTACAGCCTGAAAAACGGCACCTCGGAAGTGCCGGACGCTGACCCCTATGCCGTCCGAATTCTGGGATCATTCTAAGCTTAATCTGGCTGATTTTATACGTTTTTTCGCTATTTTCTCTGATCTTATTAACCGAGAGGATAGAGGGAGGAATTTTGTCCTGCACGTATTCTTCAGCGTTATCGCCCGTAAGTTAAGGGGGACTGAAGGGGGGTATGAACCAGCTTTATTTGCTGCCCCCTCTCCTCTGAGGAGAGCGGCGGGGTGAGTTCTTCCGCATCTCCCCCTGACAAGGGGGACGGAAGGGGGTTATGTTTTAAACGGTCGCTGTCCCTGTTTATCTCAACCAATTTCACATTTCAAGGGCTGACCCCTTGGTTCCAGATAAGTGGTGGGGTACCCAGGTTTGATTGGGTCGAGGCGTTACATCCATGAAGCTTTACCTCTTGCTTAACTGAATTAATTTATAGTCTCGTCTATTTAATAGCTATATTACTTATAGCAAATATTACGCTAACGATAATGCTTGACATAAAAACTATCTTATGCTTTAGTGTTATTAACGCTAATGATAAATATTATAACAAACATTGCAGAAATAAAATCTGGTTTCCTTTTCAAGACAGGGTTAACCCCTGATAAGGAAGGCAATGTTAGTGTGATCCAACTCAGGGATATAGACGGAGAGGGTAATTTACATAAAGAGAATCTTATAAAGGTTTTAGAACCCAGCTATGTGGGTGAAGACTGTGTACGGAAAGGCGACATCCTTTTTAAGGCAAAAACTGATCATCCAGTTGCTGCAATGGTCGCAGAAGAATTGAAAGACACTTTGGTTACCGCACACTATTTTATAATCAGGCTTAAAACTACAACCGTACTCCCTGCATATCTATCATGGTATCTCAATCAAAAACCAGCGCGAATGTACTTTGATAAACATGCAGGTGGCACACGTGTTCAGATCATCAACAAGCAAGTATTGGGTAATTTGGAGATAATAATTCCTGAGCTTACTGTTCAAGAAAAGATCGTAAAAATAAATAGTTTGTATCAAAGGGAATCTGCACTGTTGGATTTGCTTAGAGAAAAAAAGCAAAAACTTATAGCTGTAAAGCTATTGAACATAGTTTCCAGTTAACGTAAATGAGAATAAGGAGGAGATTTATATGGTTAATGGTAAAACGAATCAAGATGAAATAAATGCGGTTGCATGGAAAGCGTGTGACACCTTTCGCGGTGTCGTCGATCCGTCAGAGTATAAGAATTATATTCTTGTCTTTTTGTTTCTGAAATACTTGAGCGATTTATGGAAAGACAAAAAAGAACAGTATCAAAAAGAATATGCCGGAGATGCAGTTCGTATAAAACGTAAGATGGAGCGTGAACGGTTTATCCTGCCTGACAATTGCGACTTCGATTATATCTACAGCAAACGAGATGCGGGCAACATAGGGGAAATCATCAACCTTGCCCTGGAAGGGATTGAAGAAGCCAACAAGGTAAAGCTTGAAGGGGTGTTCCGCAATATCGATTTTAATTCGGAGTCCAACCTTGGTCAGACAAAAGACCGCAACAAACGACTTAAACATTTAATTGAGGACTTTGCAGATGAACGACTTGATTTGCGACCTTCAAAGATAGGTACACTCGACATTATCGGCAATACCTATGAATACCTTATCAACCACTTTGCCAGTGATGCGGGCAAAAAAGGCGGCGAATTTTATACCCCTCCAGAGGTTGCAATCCTCCTGGCAAAACTTTTACAGCCAAAATCCGGAGAGCGTATCAGCGATCCTGCTTGCGGTTCCGGTTCACTCCTTATAAGGGTAGCAAAAGAAATCAAAGACCGTAATTTTTCAGTCTATGGTCAGGAAAGCAATGGAAGTACGTGGGCACTATGTAAGATGAACATGTTTTTACATGAAATCGACAATGCCCGTATAGAATGGGGTGACACGCTGAACAACCCTAAGCTGATAGAGAATGACAATCTTATGAAGTTCGATATCGTTGTTGCTAATCCGCCATTTTCCCTCGATAAATGGGGCGCCGAGAATGCCGGAACTGACAGGTTCAGGAGATATCACCGCGGTGTTCCTCCGAAAAGCAAGGGCGACTATGCCTTTGTATCCCATATGGTGGAGAGCATGAATGAAATGAACGGAAGAATGGCGGTCATTGTACCCCACGGTGTACTATTCAGGGGAGGCTCCGAGGGTGTGATACGGCAGAAAATGATTGAAGAGAATATCCTTGATGCTGTCATTGGCCTTCCTCCGAACCTTTTTTTCGGCGTCAGCATACCGGTCGCCGTATTGATATTCAGGAAGAACAGAAAGACAAAAGATATTTTGTTCATAGACGCAAGCCGGCAGTTCGAAAAAGAGAAAACGCAGAACAAACTGCGAACCGAGCATATTGAGAAAATCTTCAACACATATAAAGCATATAAAACTGTCGAGAAATATGCTTACCTTGCAACACCCGATGAGATCAAAGAAAATGATTTCAACCTCAACATCCCCAGATATGTTGATACCTTTGAAGAGGAAGAAGAAGTTGATATCAAAAAGACCCAGAAAGAGATCGACGTCTTGGAAAAGGAGCTTGCCTCAGTCCAGAAAGAAATGGATGGATATTTAAAGGAGTTGGGGCTGGAAGTATGAA
>JAMDCL010000144.1 GCA_023489065.1 Deltaproteobacteria bacterium
TTCGTGGTCTGATTCTGGGCAGAGAAGCTTTGTGTATAGTACTTCGACGCTCAAGGTATACCTTGATGTCATCAATATATTCGATTATCCGAATGTAGCCGGCTACTTTTATAACACCGATTATACCCAGCGTAAAACCATCAATTCGCTTCCTATTATACCGTATGTCGGTGCAGAGTATGATTTCTGATGATGCAGTTGCGGCCTCAGAGCATCATAGATAAAAAGTTCAAATATTTTTTAGGGGGTTCCCTTTTAGCGCATGCAATCTTTCTTTTTTTCGTGATCTTTTACCGGATATTCATACCAAACGTACAGATATCGACCATAACACTTAATCTTGGGATGCCGGGAGGAAACGGTTTGCCTGTCCAAAAGGTGAAAACGGTAAAAGCTCCCCGTGTCATTCCCAGGCATGAAGAAAAGATGACCATCCCGGAAAAAAATGCCCGTCTGAAACAGGCTGCGGAGCAGATAACACAGCAGACAGCGGCAATGGCAGGTCAGACCGGTACGACGGAAACAGGCGCCGGAGGGACTGGTAAAGGAACTGGATTGGGCGGCGGGCAGGGCGTTGTTTCATCCAATCAACTCGATAGTCAGCCTTCGCTTGTTACATTCAGGGATCCTGTTTATCCTGTTGATGCAAGAAAACAGGGCAGGGAAGGAATTGTTGTGTTAAAGGCACTCATCTCACCCGACGGAAAAATCAAAGAGATAAAAATAGTAAAACCGGATCCTGTCTTTGATAAATCCGCTGTCGATGCTGTCGAACATTGGCGTTTTTCAGCGCTCACCTCACACGGCAGGCCTGTTTATGTGTGGATGATTATACCGATCCGGTTCCAACTCAAATAACCAAGCAATCGAGGGGGATTTATCCCTTGACAAAGCGGCATCAATATTTTTAAATCATGATATTACGCAACCAATTCATAGAACAAAAGCGATAAATAAAGCATACGGTAAGTATAAGACAGGAAAGTACAGAGAGGAGTAAATGAAGGCGGTACCATGAAAGATGGCATTGGCAGGCATTCACTTGATAAGCTCGTTGAATATATTTTCGGTAAAGAACTTGTTGATATCAAAGGTCTGAGGCGTTTTTGGATAAAATGGACGAGAATATTCACAATTACGACAAAGGAATTTTTTAAAAACAAAATAAGCCTTAGAGCAGCATCATTGACGTATGTGACCCTGGTCTCCATTGTCCCTGTTTTTGCCTTTGCATTCTCGATAGGCAAAGGACTCGGTTTCAGCGATAAACTCAAAGTTTTTCTGATAAGTAAGGTTGCGGCAAGCACAGCTTTGAATGCCGGTGACGAGGCGAGCGGGGTTTCATTTGCCCTTGAAAAGGTTTTCAACTACATCGAAAAAACGAATTTTGAAACTCTGGGGGCAATCGGTGTCATCATGCTTGTATATCTCGTTATTCAATTGCTCGGCAGCGTTGAAACGACGTTTAACGATATCTGGGGCGTTACCGTTCAGAGGAGCTTGAGGCGTAAATTCACCGATTATATCAGTGTCGTTGTCATATTCCCTTTTTTTGTACTGAGCGCCGCTACGTTTACTGCGGCACTTGCGAGCCATAAATTCACTGCTTTGCTGTACGCCAGGGGCAGTATAGGGTTTTTGATTAAAACTGCCATCAGTTATTCCTCTTATATTTTTCTGTGGATAGCATTTTTTGCACTGTATATGTTCATGCCGAATACCAAGGTTAAGTTTTCGTCAGCCCTTGTCGGCGGGATCATAGGAGGTACGTCATGGGAAATTATTCAATGGGTATATTTCCATTTTCAGATCGGAATTTCGAAATACAATGTTATTTATTCGACAATGGCTGCGCTGCCCGTTTTTCTCGTCTGGCTTTACCTTTCGTGGGAGATATTGCTGTTCGGCGCCGTACTCTCATTCGCCCATCAGACGGTTGGAACCTACAGGTTCCGTGACATCGGCAAAAACCTCCAGAAGAAAGCAGCAGAGCTCCTTGCCTTATCGATCGTTTTTAAGATAGCGAACAACTTTGCAGAAGGTAAGAAGCCCGTTGGTATCAAGCATCTGTCTGATGCGCTCGGTGTAAAGCCGGATGTTATCAAACCCGTTATCGATAATCTTAAAGAACAAGAAATCCTCTATGATGCAGCGGGTCAGGACCGTGCATATCTCCTTGCAGTTTCACCCGATAAACTCCCGACATTTCAGGTCATGGATGCTGTTTCCGGGAATGGCGGAACCGGCACTTCCCTGAGCCTCATAGAGCCCGAGGTGTACAAATTCTATTCAGAAATGAACGATGATGTTCGAAAGAAATACCAGGCACATACCATAGCTGACCTTTTACCGCACGGGGTGAAATAACATTTTGAAGTGTCTTGTAATGGTCGGGGCGGGCGGATTTGGACCGCCGACCTTTCGGTCCCGAACCGAACGCTCTACCAGGCTGAGCCACGCCCCGTATATAATCATGAACTACTCCGCTGCAATCCGCATGTTCAACAATTCCTTTTTCTTTGTCTGTTGACAGAAGAGATCAAAGGGACGGTAAGAACAAGCTTTAAAATATCTTTTTATCAAATAACTCACCATTTTATGAAGGTCAATAGAATAATGCATCCCATGAATGTGCTCGCGTGATAAAGGCAGGTTTTCGGGACTACCCCCCGTGGCTCTTGCCTTTTATATGCTGTAACTTACCCCTGCGATCCACACGGTCTGAGGCGTTATGTAGACGGACCCCGATGTCTGGTTGAGCTTTCTTGATAAGGACAGTTCTGCTGCCACGGCTATCCGCAGTCCGTTAACCGGTGTGTAAAAGATTATGCCGGGAGTAAGATACAATGGGTTCTGATCGAACGATACGTTCGCGAATGACGGGTCGTTTGCAGCATAAGAGCTGTAGCGGTCTGCGAATTGAGAGGTAAACTCCAGCATGGGTTCTATGTAATAGTGCGGAAGCGGAAACAAAAGCGAGCATGCCAGTAAGGTACGGTTGTCTCCCCGTATGCCCATAGCATATTTACCGGCCGGCGGAATAAAAATATTGTCACTCGATGAAATAAGATTTTGCGTATTGTCCCACACATATCCGAGACGCAGGTTGGCTATCAGGGGAAACGACAGAGATGAATCGAGCATATCATACGATGCCAGAAGGCTCAGTGTGTAGCTCGTCGCATTACCGTTGTATCCTGCATACCCGGCACTTCCCGCTTTGCTATAAGTTAAAATTTCACCGATTCCCCCCACACTGAGCTGAGGGAAGATTTTATAACCCGTTTTGATGCCGATGCGCAGGTCTCCCGAATAATTCAGGGTTTGCGAAGAGCGTATCCTGCTTGAAGAATAGAGGGAACCTATGGATACATCCAGATAGCGGACAGGAGCGTATGAAAATACTCCGTAGAGCGTATCATTCTTCAATGTGTCCCCTGATCCAAGCATCGACTGCTGATAGGTATAGGCATTATAGAGGGCGATACCCGCAACACCCGGCTGTATAAAGGCAGAAGGTACATGCAAAGAACCAGGCTGTCCCGTCATGGAAATATCCGTGCGGTCAGGGCTTTTCGTTTCCAGTGCAGCGTAAGGAGGAGGCGTGATTGTTTTTGTCTGATTTAGGTCTGCCTTTGCATAGCCTGCTCA
>JAMDCL010000038.1:0-290 GCA_023489065.1 Deltaproteobacteria bacterium
TTATCATAGCATCGACCTTCGATTTGTTCAGCAGTTCCGAAGGGTTCGGCGGGATGATTCCGACCGGTATAACATCGAGGTTCTTCGTACTGGTGTGTTTTATGACATCGGTTATGGGTATGTCGGATACAAGGTAGTTGGTGATGCCGGGTTCCTGCGCGAGGTTAAAAAGGGAATGTATAACAGGCTTTCTGAAATCGGCGTCTATCAGTATAGTCGGCATCTCCGCGTATGCGAGTGTTATGGCGATATTTGCGGCTGTCGTCGATTTGCCTTCGCCGGGGCCCGAT
>JAMDCL010000038.1:300-3607 GCA_023489065.1 Deltaproteobacteria bacterium
AGCATTTGTTTTTGTTTTCCAGATCCGCAAACTGTATGTTCGTTCTGAGTGACCGGTATGCTTCCGTTACCGTGGACTTGAGGTCTTCAACAGTAATAAGTTCCCTCTTTTCCTTCCCATTTGCTTCGTTGTGCGGGAGCTGCGGTATAATGCCGAATATGGGCAGGGTAAGCCTTCTGCGGGCGTCCTCAACCGTTTTCAGCGAGGTGTCGGTATACTCTGTGTAGAAAGCAAAGACAAGGGACAGGATGAATCCGAGAAGGAAACTGACCAGCGCATTTTTCGCTTTCTTGGGCTCTATGGGCTCTTTCGAGGGAATGGCCTCGTCTATTATCCGGATGTTCGCTACGGTTGCCGCTTTCGAGATCCTTGCCTCTTCATGCTTTTTCAGCAGGAAGTCATACAATTCCTCATTGACGACCAAATCCCTCTCAAGGTGGGCATAGTCCCTCATGGTCTTGGGCAGATTGGAGAGGCTCTTGTGATATGCGTCCTCGGTCAGGGTGACGTTTTTCTTCTGGATATTTAACTGGTTCACCGTGCTGCCTATTATTTCTCTGATCTTTTCTTTCGACGCGGCTATCTGGGTGTTTAAATCAATGACACCCGGATATTTTTCCGTATATTCTTCAAGCATCGACTTCTTTTGTATCTCGAGCTTTGCAAGGTCCTGTACCATCGATCCGAGCACGGGGTCCGAACCGCTGATAAGATAGTCTTGTAAGTTTGCACCGGGCTTTAAGAGCATGTCTTTCAATGAGTTCGCATCCTTTATCTTCAGGGCTATATCGAGCTTGTTCCTCTCGAGGTCCGAGATCCTCTGTATGGCTGCCTCGGTCTCTACTGAGAACGACAGGACGCCGTGTTTTCTTTTGAACTCGTCCATGACTTTTTCCGAATGGTCGAGGTTGCTGTTGGTAATCTTGAGCTGCGTTGATATGAAATCCAGCGCCTGCGAGGCTTCCTGGCTCATTCTCTGCACGCTGAGCTCGATATATGCCTTTATCAGCTCGTTCGTTATGAGACTTGCGAGGTAGGGGTCCCTGTTCTTACAGCTTACCCTGAGGATATTCGTCATCTCGCCCATTTCTTCGATATGCGTATTGTCCCGAATGCTGTTGACGGCATCCTCGAAACTTCCTCTTTGAACCGTTACCGAGTCACCGCTGGATATATTGTTTGCGGTCCTCAGGTAAAAAGAAAGTACCGGAGAGGTAAACGATACCCCGACCATTCCGGATCCTATGTCCCTGTCGCCGACATAAACATCATAGGATCTGCTGCCGGTAAATTTTAGGGTGAAGCGTTCGATCTTGTCCCTGTCATAGGGCCTGATCTTATAGAGATGGACACTGGATGTCGTCGGTTCGGATTCGATGTGATAGTCGAGCCCGATCTTTTCTGCCGCAAGCGCTGCGACGGATCGGCTCTGTGCTATCAATTTCTCCGAGGATGTCCGGTTCCACCATTGCATGACGATTATATCGCTCAGGAGGTTGTTTCTCGACAGAGGCTCTTCTATGTATATGGTGGAAGACGACTGATAGACCGGCGTTTTCAGATACGTATAGATCATACCGGTTATGAAGAACACGGCGGTGATCAGTGCTATCAGCTTCCATTTTCTCCGGAGTAAGAGGATATACTCTACAAGTTCCGGTGACGTCGTTAAAGAGGTATTCTCTGCCATTATGGGTTCCTCAGGAGCTGTCTGAGAAGCAGGTAATTCGTAGCTATGGACAGCGGCTGGGCAATGAGTACATTCAGACTCGGCTGTATCTGCTCCAGGATATCGTTCCATGACGCAAGGGCACTCTTTGGTACAAAGACGATGTCGCCGGCATACAACTCGACGCCTTCCCGGGAGGTCGGTTGTTTACCGTGGAGCATGCCGTCAACATTGACCGTGTAGATATCGGGATGTATCAAACCGCCCCGTATCACCTTTACATCATCTCTGAGGGCACCGAGTTTGAAACCGCCCGCCAGTGCTATCGCATTTACTATCGAAATAGGAGGTCCGGAAACCGGTATAACGACCGGCTTGTCAACCCGTCCCAGGACGATGATGTTTTGTTCATCGGCACTCGGGACATAGATGACATCTTTATTCTCGAGTACCGGATCGTTGTACTGGTTTCCATTGCGGAGGTAATCGTACACATTAACGATCGTCGACTGGCCGTTCCGGATTAGATAGACATTCGAAAGGTTCGATTGGTTGTTTTGGGCCAGCTGTCCTCCTGCGAGGGCAATTGCCGTTACAAGGTCGGTACCGCCCTTGATAGGGTAAATCCCCGGTTTCATAACACTGCCGAGCAACAAAACAAGCCTGCTTGCGTACTCCTGTACGCCGACCTCTATAAACGGATGACGTATATATGCACTATAGGCCGTTGTCAGTTTATCCTTGAGCTGCTCGATCGTTAACCCCCGGGCCTCGATCCCCCCAACGAGCGGCAGGTAGATTTTACCGTCTTTCTCGATACGGACGACCCCGCTCATGTCCGGATGCCCCCATGCTGTTATGCTTATGGAATCGCCTACTCCCAAACTGTCCTTTACCTGGGTATTTTTGTCGCCCTGTTTCAGCATTTGATTGACTGCAAGATTGGTTTCCTGAGTTATAGGTATTGCCACTGTAGGAGCTGTTTGCTGGAGCCCTGCTGGCTGAGCGGTAACCGGTTGCTCTTTCGCTGCGGGCATTGCCGCGTTGTTTGAAGCGGCACATGATGCCAGGGTAAGGATCAGCATCACGACGACATACTTGATTTTCATAAACCTATATCCCTCCTGTACTGTGAGCCTTCGAATATGATGTTGTTCACTGCCTTATAAGCCTTTTCCCTCGCTGCTTTGATGTTTTCTCCAAGGGCTGTTATGCCGAGGACACGGCCTCCCGCTGTTTTTATAACACCCTTTTCGTTCTTTGTACCAGCATGGAATATAAAGGTGTCTTTCCCTCCGGCGGCTTTCAACCCTTCGATCGTTATGCCTGTCCGCGGGTTGACCGGATAGTCCCTGGAAGCCATGACAACGCATACGCCGACGTCGTCTTTCAGCTTTATCGGCTCGGCAAACATTTTTCCTTTCGCGCTGTCCATGAAGACGCCGACAAGGTCGCTTTCTATGCGCGGTAAAATTGCCTGCGTTTCGGGGTCTCCGAATCTCGCATTGAATTCCAGCACGTACGGATCATTGTTGGAAATCATCACACCCACATAGAGGACCCCTTTATAAACGATGCCTTCCTTTTTGAGCGCTTCCATCAGCGGCGATACGATCCTGCGGTTGATCTTTTCCTCGA
>JAMDCL010000104.1 GCA_023489065.1 Deltaproteobacteria bacterium
TCGGAAGTCTTCCCAATGCGCCGGTTGTACCTGCTGGCAGTGTCGGTATAATCGCACCGGTCATACCATTGCCAGCCTCTGGGCCTGCTCCAAGTATTTCCCATCCCAATGCAAGCTCATCGATAGTTTGCGTAGCTCCGTACACATCGGTGTATGTTTTTGGTTGCGTGTAGTTGATCGCCACATACGAAAGGCTTGGCGGATTCGGCGATACACCTGGGTTATTAGCATCCGTCCAGGCTATTTGCTGGTTCACAGGGTTGATCAAAGGCCACTGAAGATCAACCAGTTTATACCACTGATTAAAGGGTTGATTCAAAGTTGCAGGAAGTGATGTATATCCAGTCCTGTCTGCAAGGATCGTCGATGCAGAGAAGTTCGCTGTTAAACTGTTCAGGTCGACAACTATAGCTGCCGGCAATATAACCGCGCCTGATGGCATTCCAGCGGCGTTTGCTGGCACGTACTGTAGTGTCGCAGGTGGCGCACCCGTTGTACCAACTGGAAGACTCTCAGTGGTCAATTGCTGTAATGGTCCGTTGGTGGTTACGGCAAGACCCGGTAAAGCTATGACGTTGTAACCTGTATATTCATTCGCCGGGTCGTTTGGACCACCAATTGTATTTAAATTACCCCAGTTAGCAGCAGCGAATGTGTAGGTGCTGTCGCTCTGATTAATAGTATCTGATGAAGTTGGCAGCGGGTTTATAGTTGCTCCGGCTGTTGTCAGCCCTCCGCCATAGCCAAACGACAGCCAACTAACCGTTGTAAGAACACCCATCAACCCTACGGGGTTGCCTGTTGCAGTCAAGGACTGCGTCAGGGTTGTAAGCTGTGCATTGGGAAGACTTCCGAAGATGCCGCCAATGGCAACGCCGGTTGTGTTTGCCGGCAATGCAATGCCAAAGTCCTTGCCCTGTGTTGTGGTTGCCATGGTATTCATATAAATACCGGATGTGGTACCTGCGGCGCTTGTGTATATGGTCAGATTGTTATCGTTCTGAACAGGCACAATGAGGTTCGATGGCATGGCCAGTGATGTGTTCAGGTCGGAAGATCCGCAGCCCGTGCCTCCGATGACCGACAGGGCTCTGTCAGGCCCCATGATTGCAGAAAGACTTAAGTTGATCAGGTCTTCAAAACCCATTGCCGGGAGAAACGCACCGACCTGCATGACACTGTTCTGGCATGCGCCGGTCAATACGTTTACAGGGTTAGTAAGGTTACCGGCGCCGGCGCTTGTGCCTGCACCAATGTAACTGGTAATTTCAAGACTCTGCCTGATCGGCAGGATGACATAATTAAGCCCGGTACCATATAAGGTGAAGTTATCGAACTGGGGGGTTGTTACCGTACCGCTGCCCTGCGCACCGACTGTATAGGTTATGTAATTGCCGGTAACCGTTGTGATCGGCAGTGAAAAGTATCCGTTTGCATCTGTTGCAGTAAGGTAATTCACTGCATTCGACCCCTGTGCCGGTTCTGCAATGTAATTCGGATCACCAGGATAATTGCCCATCATGACAAATGCGCCGCTCACCGCTGTATTCGTAAAACCGCCGCTCGTGGCGGTCCTGTTGATAACGACGCCTGACGGGCAGAATGCATAGATGTAAACTGCAACTGCAAAGTTAGCGGTTGCATCGAATGTCCACGTTACGTTGTTTGACTGTCCGCCTACAGGGATATTGAAGTTCGGGACTGTGCCGGTATAAAACCACCATGTCCATGGCCCCTGAGTGGCATTGCTTGCCCTGAAGCCGTTTCCATAATTGGGGTTTCCAACTGTTACACTGCCCGATATTGCATGATCAACCACGACATCAACACCTGTTAAGGTAGAGGTGGAACCATTTTTGATGTATACTTGGCCCGTAACCTGTGAGCCGTTAAATGTCGGCGCTGCAACCGAATAGATTGAAACCGTCGGTCCTGCACCCGCTGTTGCCGGTGTGACATCCGGCGCATTAAAGTTCTGAATGGTCAGATTGTTGGATGCTTTGTCGTAGCTCACAATCGCCTCACCTACCAGCGATGCACCTTTATATGGCTTTACCGATGCCGGTGTCTGTCCGCAGCGTGAGAGTAAGACTGCAACACTAAGAAGCGTAATGGGAAGTAGAACATACTTCATTACCCCCCGAAGCCCTTGTCTTTTTATATCCATGGGATCCCCCTTTTCCCGCCTAAAGCAGGATGTCAGCCTAAGGCTGGCTTTGCATTTTTTTGCATTCTATCTATACTTTTTGCATTCATCTCTATACAAAGAAAGCCACGCCTTTGCGCGGCTTTTTAAAATTACTTAAATGTTTTGAAAAATGTTGCGCCAGATACACCAGGCACTGTCAGCAATGTCACTTCGGTAAGTGATGGATACTCTTTAAGCTCAGGCTCGATAAATGTCTTCTTCGAGGTTTGATTGATACCTGCAGGCTTAGATTCTGCTTTTTGTGGTTTGGCAGTTCTTTTATTCAGCTTATTTTCTGACATTTGTCTCCTCCGTTTGTATAAGTATACATAGCTTAAAATTTGTGTCAAGAGTTTTTTTTCGTTGATGACTGGGAAAATTGAAGATTAAAAATTCAAAATTAAAGATTAAAGATTAACCCCCTGTGTCCCCCTTAGCAGGGGGAATTACAGACATTAACAAGGGGGAGTTCAGATATTGCTCTTTTTAATCCATTCAACGGCATCAAGGATGTCCTTACCGATATAAGCCGGGTGATGCTTATTTGGATCAAGCTTTTTTAACTCCTGTTTGCCGTAGCCCGTAAGCAGGAGTATGCCCCTGCCTCCGAAGTTTTCCGCAAGCTCGATGTCCGTCAGCTTGTCACCGATCATGTACGCGCCACGGGCCATGACATGGAGCTCCTGTTCCGCGCGAACGATCATGCCTGTTTTCGGCTTGCGGCACTCGCACGCCTTTTTATACTCCGGGACAATAGCGTCAGGATGGTGCGGACAGTAGTAAAGTCTGTCAACCAGTATACCCTCTGCCTTTAACAGGGAAAGCAGGGCGCTGTTGATCTCCTGCAGAGCCTTCTCCGTGAGTAGTGCCTTTGCAACGCCTGCCTGGTTTGAAACGATGACGATCCTGTAGCCCATACTGTTGAGCATTTTTAATGCGGGCACTGTGCCCTCATACAGGTGGAGCTGGTCGACCCTGGTGATGTAGCCGTCTTCCCTGTTGATGGTCCCGTCTCTGTCAAGAAAAATTACTTTGTCCATAATGTATTGTATAAATATATAAACACTAAAATTGCAATAAGGTTATCGCCCCCTTCAATTTTATGGGGAGATTCAAAAAATTAGACCTCATCCGCACCCTTCCCTGTCGGGTGGGTACCCGTTCCCCTAAAAGGGGAAGGGACTTCGAACAAAGGCTTAGCGAGGGACCAGTACGAGCGTGGTAAACCTCTCCGGTGGAAAATATTTCTTGATGACCGCATTGACATCTGCCCTTGTTACCCTTTTTATAAACTGAGGGAATTTGATGTAATAATCGATACTGCGATCGAACAGCTCGTTGTAAGCAAGCATACTCGATACGCTCAACGCCATCTGTTTACGGCTGTCATAATCCGAGAGTATGTAGCGCTTGCTGTT
>JAMDCL010000027.1 GCA_023489065.1 Deltaproteobacteria bacterium
AGGCTTTTACCGAAGGGCCTGAGGAACTGTGTCATTACGGTAGACAAATAGAAGGAGACAACATGGAATTTCTTGGGGGATTAAAAAGGACGTGTTATTGCGGAGAGATCGCTGCGGCAAACAGCGGAAAGGAAGTTGTACTTATGGGCTGGGTTCACCGGAGGAGAGACCACGGCGGACTCATCTTCGCGGATCTCAGGGACAGGGAAGGTATCGTTCAGGTTGTCTTCAACCCGGAGACGGACAAATCTGCGTATGAGAAGGCAAAGCTTATCAAGCCCGAATATGTGATTTTGGTGAAGGGCAGCGTGCGGGAGCGGCCGCAGGGCACCGAAAACAAGGAAATAAAGACAGGCCTATACGAAGTAGAGGTCACGGAGCTCCGCATTCTGAACGAAGCCAAGACCCCTCCGTTTCCTGTTGCCCAGGAAAAGGTGGAAGTCGATGAAACGACCCGACTCCAATATAGGTACATAGACCTGAGAAGGGAGAAGATGCGGTCCAATTTGATCATACGGCATAAAATTACCAACCTCGTCAGGGAATTCCTGAACGCCGAAGGCTTTATCGATGTTGAAACCCCGATCCTGACGAAGAGTACGCCCGAGGGTGCGCGGGACTTCCTTGTGCCGAGCAGGCTGAATGCCGGTAAGTTCTATGCACTGCCGCAGTCCCCGCAGTTGTTCAAACAACTGCTCATGGTATCCGGCTTCGATCGCTATTTTCAGATCGCACGGTGCTTCAGGGATGAGGATCTGAGAGCAGACCGGCAGCCGGAATTCACCCAGATCGATATCGAGATGTCATTTATCGAGATGGAAGACCTCATGGGGATCATGGAACGGCTGTTCGTCAGGATCTTTAAAACGTTCAAAGGTTTCGAGCCGGTGAGTCCTTTTTACCGGTTATCGTACGACGAATCCATGCGGCGGTTCGGCAACGACAAGCCGGACATGCGGTTCGGTATGGAGCTTGTGGAACTGACTGAAGTTTTCAAAAATACCGGATTTAATGTTTTTAAGCAGGCAGTAACCGGTAAAGGACTTATCAAGGGCGTTAAAGCCGGACAGGACTTTTCCAGGAAGGACATAGAAGAGCTTGAGCAGTTCGTCAAACAGTATCAGGCAAAAGGCCTTGTATGGCTGAAAATGAAAGACGGCATACTTTCGTCTCAGGTCGATAAGTTCCTGTCCGAAGAAGAAAAGAACAGCCTGAAACAGCTGTTCGGCATGAAAAACGGAGACACGGCCTTCGTGGTAGCAGATACTTCCGTCAAGGTCGTCAATGATGCGATGTCCAATCTCAGGCTGCACCTCGGAAGGAAGCTCAACCTCATAAAGGACGATGATTATAAATTGTTATGGGTAACAGGCTTCCCCGCTTTTGAGTATAACGAAGAAGAAAAACGCTACGACTCCGTCCACCATCCTTTTACCTCGCCAAGAGACGAAGACATTCCAATACTTGAACAATCGCCGCTCAAGGTCAGATCGAAGGCTTATGACCTTGTGCTCAACGGCACAGAGGTCGGCGGAGGGAGCATCCGTATCCACAACAGTGAAGTCCAGTCTAAAGTGTTCAGGCTGCTCAACATATCGGACGAATCTGCGCGGGCTAAATTCGGTTTCCTGCTCGATGCACTCCAGTACGGGGCACCGCCGCACGGCGGCATAGCATTCGGTCTTGACCGTCTTGTCATGATCCTGACCGGTTCCGAATCGATACGGGACGTCATACCGTTCCCCAAGACGCAGAAAGGTACCTGTCCGCTGACGGACGCACCGTCGGATGTTGACGATAAGCAGCTGAAGGAATTATTTATCAAGAAAAACGTTAAGGCTTAGGAGGAGAAATGCCGGAAAATACCATATCACATGCAAACCCAGATACCATCTACGACAAAATAGGTGTTGCTACCGTTATCCTGCCGTTCCTTGTTATCCCGCTCTTGAAATTCGGCAACGAGTTTATATGGATAAAGACGACGGTTCTGATAGCAGTTACCATGATCCTTACCTTTCTCTGGCTGATAAGGGCCGTTGACAGGCGGGAACTTATCTTTCCGAAGACATCGCTGTGGCTGCCGATGCTTATCATGATCGGGATTGTGTTCGTGCATCTCGTTCACGTAACGGACATCTGGAGAGCGGTGGATATGATGATAAGGCTCGGTGCAAACATTTTCTTCTGGTTCTTCACCCTGCTGTACGTGAGAAAGAAGAGCCATATGAAATGGATCATTATCGCAATGGCCATATCCGTGTTCATCGTATCCATGTACGGGATCATGCAGTTCTACGAGATCCTGCCGTGTCCGTATGATATATACGGCGAGAAGGACCCGTCGTCCACAATAGGTCTCACCAATTTTTCCGCGGAGTGGATGGTCGGGTTTATGGGGCTGTTAATCTTCACGTTCTTCATGGAGGATTTCAACATCGAAACGAAGACGGTTTTGTTCTTCCTGTTTATCCCCGCGTATTTCTACTTCATCTTAACAAAGGCAAGGGCGGCATGGATGGGATTCATTCTTTCAAGCATGGTTATGATTGGGTTCTTAATATACCAATGGATAAAGCTCAGAAGGCAGAAAAATAACTCTGCTTTGCAATCTACTCCTAAGCAGAAGACAATAGTATCCCCTCCGGGTGTTTCAACGGGGAAGAGGATATCGGTCATGGTGACGTTAACCCTGCTGGTACTCATTGGCGGTACGATCCTTTCTGTTACGCACTTCGGAAAGAAAAAACAATTTGCAGCCGTGTATTCGACGATCAAGGATGTTGAAGAACCGCATACCAATACTATAAAAGATATATACGACTTGCTTGTTTCTAAGATTACAACAAAGGACCCGTCCATCAATTTCAGGTTCATGGCATGGCGGAGTACCTTCGACACATGGAAGCACAATCCGATACTCGGTGTGGGCATCGGCCAGGTAGAGGTTGATATCCATAAGTACCAGGTACCCCAGCTTCAGCAGATCATATCAAAAACGTATCAGGTGTTTTCCGAATCCCACAATGACTGGCTGCAGATACTTGCAGAGCTCGGCATTATAGGATTTATCGCATTCGTGTGGATTGTCATGAATATCGCGATAAAACTCATAAAACTTGCGAGACGGAATACAGCACATGAAGATAAGTTCCTTTTGTCGCTTGCCATTGGCGGCGGTATCATGGGCATTCTTATAGCAGCGATTTTCAGTTTCCCGCTGCAGGAGCCTGCTTCGAGCATGTATTTCTGGGGGCTGATAGCGCTGGCCGATGTTATGTACAGGGGCTTTGATGACGGGGATGCGCAGGCCGATGCGAGAAAGCAAAAAAGGATTGCGGCACCTCCGATGCCCGCATACCTGTTTGTCGTCGACCCTTCCGCAAAAGGCAGGGTACCGGTTGCATTGAAACAGCTCGTCTTGATAGTGGCCATCGTCCTCAGCGTGTTCGCCGTTTTTGTATTGCCCATTTATGCAGGGCGTACCGCGGTGGCGGAGAACCATATCAAAGACGGTGTCGCATTCAGGAACAGGAGGGATTTCCCTGATGCTGTCAGAGAATTCAATGATGCGATAAGCCTGAACCCATTCG
>JAMDCL010000014.1 GCA_023489065.1 Deltaproteobacteria bacterium
GTTCATTCCCCTTACCAGTCCTTCCGTTGAGTCCATAGCGATACAGCGCACCGTGTTCTCACCTAATTGCTGCGCAACTTCGAGGGTAAGGTTCCATTCTTTATCGGAAATAGCTTTATTCGTTGTCTTTAAAGCAGAAAATATCTTCGGCACTCCTGATTCGAATTCAACATCAACGACTGCACCGATAACCTGCTTTATTTTACCGATCGCTCTCTCATTTGGCATCTTTAGTCCTCCTCATATATTGAACTATATTCCCGCTCTTTAACATTGTGCATATTCTGAAGCCGTCATAACCGCAAGCAAGAGGCTTCATCGCATTGCCTCCGCACCATTCACAATATCCATAAGTTCTTTGGTTATGGTGCTCTGACGCGCCCTGTTCATGACAAGGGTCAGATGATCGGTCATTTCTTTTGCGTTGTTCGTAGAAGAATCCATTGCCGTCATCCGCGCTGCATGTTCACTCGCCGCCGACTCCAGCAGGGTATGATAAATCCGGCTCTCGATCATCCTGGGCAGCAAGCTCGAAAGTATTTCGACCAGTGACGGTTCGTAGATAACCTTTATGTCCTCGGTCCCGTCATTATGCTCGGACATCTCTGCCCTGGTTATCGGCAGAAGTTGTTCTATGGTTGCTTTCTGTGTCAGTATCGATACAAATCTATTGTAGATGAATTTGACTTCATCGTAGTTTGCGTCAGAAAAGTCCTTGATGATTGCATTTGCTATGTCCATGACAGTACTGTAGTCAGGACTTCCGGACGATCCGCTCAGATCGAGCTTTATAGGCAGATTGACCCTTCTGAGAAAGTCTCTCCCCTTTCTCCCGGTAGTGATGAACTCAAGCTCCCTGTTTTCTTTTTTACTTTCCAGTATTTCCTGGGATACCATCCGTATTATGTTACTGTTATAACCGCCACAGAGTCCCCGGTCCGACGTTGCCAGAATAATAAGACTTTTCTTGATTTTATCGGGCCGTCGCATGAGCGGATGCATCGTTGAATCTATCTGAGCCGTAATCTCATGGACCATCTCTTCTATCTTCCTTGAATATGCCCTTGCATTCACAGCCTGCTGCTGCATCTTCCTCAGCTTTACAGCGGCGATCATCTTCATTGCTTTTGTAATCTTCGCCGTGTTGGTTACGGTTTTAATACGCTTTCTAATAACAGCAAGTGTCGGCATTTTTATCCCTTGGCATTAAATTCAGACTTAAACTTATCGAGCGCTTCTTTCACGGATTTAATCAGTGTTTCATCGAGCGCCTTCTTCTGCGCGATACTCTTCAGGAGATCGGGGTACTTGGCCTTCACAAACGACAGCATCTCTTTTTCATACCTGCCCACGACCTCAACAGGGTAATCGTCCAGATAACCGTTCGTGCCCGCATAGATGCTGAGGATCTGCTCTTCGACTGCAACCGGCTTATACTGCGGCTGCTTCAGCAGTTCCGTAAGCCGTGCACCTCTGTTCAACTGCATCTGCGTCGCTTTATCGAGATCGGAAGCAAACTGAGAAAACGCCGCCATCTCACGGTACTGTGCAAGTTCGAGTCGTAATCTGCCCGCGACCTGTTTCATGGCTTTTACCTGTGCATCGCCACCGACCCTTGATACGGATATACCGACGTTCACCGCCGGCCGAATACCTGCATAGAAAAGGTCTGTTTCGAGAAATATCTGTCCGTCCGTAATGGAAATAACGTTTGTAGGGATGTACGCAGACACGTCGCCCGCCTGTGTCTCGATGATCGGCATGGCAGTAAGGGACCCGCCCCCGTTCTTTTCGGAAAGCTTAGCAGCCCTCTCGAGCAATCTCGAATGAAGATAGAAAACATCTCCCGGGAATGCCTCTCTTCCCGGCGGTCTTCTGAGAAGCAACGACAACTGCCGGTATGCTACAGCATGTTTTGACAGGTCGTCATAGAAGATAACGGCATGCTTGCCGCTGTCCCTGTAATATTCACCCATGGTACAACCCGAATAAGGGGCTATGTATTGAAGCGGCGCAGGTTCACTCGCCGTAGCCGAGACAACGATGGTGTATTCCATTGCCCCGTATTGAGACAGCTTATCCACCACCTGTGCCACGGTCGACTGTTTCTGTCCTATTGCCACATAGATGCAGACAATATTCTTGCCCTTCTGGTTTATGATCGTATCAAGAACGACGGCGGTTTTTCCTGTCTGCCGGTCACCGATGATGAGCTCCCTCTGCCCTCTTCCTATCGGAATCATCGAGTCTATCGCCTTGATGCCTGTCTGGAGCGGTTCTTTGACATGCTGACGCATGACGATACCGGGTGCCTTGATCTCCACTTTTCTCGTTTCCTTGGATTGTATCGGCCCCTTACCATCGATGGGTTCTCCAAGAGGATTAACAACCCTGCCTATCAGAGCATCGCCGACCGGAACCTCCATGATCCTCGACAGCCTCTTGACGGTCTGGCCCTCTTTTATGCCGGTGACCTCTCCCATGACCGAGATTCCGACACTCTCCTCTTCAAGGTTAAGGACAAGGCCTTTTGTGCCGTCTTCAAATTCTACAAGCTCTCCCGCCATGACCTTCTCAAGCCCGTAAGCCCGCACAATACCGTCACCTACCGATATAACCGTGCCTACTTCTGCTTTTTCAACTTTATAATCATAGCCTTCAAGCTGTTCTTTTATAATACTGGTAATTTCGTCGTATCTGATTCCTAACGCCATAATTTTCTCCTTAACACTTTATATCTTTATTGAATTTGTAAAATCTTTCAAATGCGTTTTAATAGTTCCGTCATATATGGTCCAGCCCACTTTCAGCCGTACGCCCCCAATAATAGAACTATCCTTATTTATCGTGACTATAGGTTCTTTATGAAAAAGATCCTTTATCCTTGTTTTCAAGGCATTCATTTCAGTTGGTGTCATATCATAAGCAGTGTATACATCTGCTTTTATAAGACCTTTATAGTCATCATGCATCCCTACGTAACTTATTATTATATCGTTCAATATTTGCTCTCTGCCGCCGGTAATGAGAAGTTTAATAAGGTTTACAACCTCTTTGGAAAGGTTCAGTTTATCCGATACAACAGACAACACGTTTATTTTTCTGATTTTATCAGCCAGTTGATCCAGAAAAAAATTCTTCAGAAGCTTGTCCTGAGAAAAAAGTTGTCTGACAGAATCAAGTTCCTGCATGAACTGATCGATTTTATTTTGTTGTTTCGCTATCTGAAACAGTGCTTTTGCGTACCGTATGCTTACATTCATTTTATTTTCCTGATAAAATTATCCGTAACGTTCTTTTGCGAATCGGCGTCCATGGATTTCTCTATATATTCTTTCGACAGGTCGTAGAGCTTCGTCTGCAGATGCTCACTGAGCAATTCTTTTGCCTTCTGGACCTCGGCATCGGCAATACGCCCGCCTTCTTTTTTTATCCGGGCAAGCATCTCCTTGCCTTCATCCGAGATTTCCTGTTTTTCTCTTTCAGCCCTTGCATTCATGTCGTCCATGATTTCTTTCTTGGTTTTATCGAATTCCCGGAGCTGTTGTTC
>JAMDCL010000154.1:0-1478 GCA_023489065.1 Deltaproteobacteria bacterium
GCTGCGTTGTTCGACAGGGCAAGAATGCAGAGCAAGGCGATGTAGAGGAATGGGCAGACGATCATATTACTTCTGCGGACCAGGGCAAAGCGAAATTCAACCACGGCTACGGGTATGAGTTCTGGGGTTTCCTGCGAATACCGGGTGAAGAGAAATTGAGGATATTTGCCCGCTACCTCGATATGAAACCGAATGGGAACGATTCCTATACACCGGTCAGCGGTACGATAGCACCGACGGTAAGCCTCGGTACCGGCAATCTTTATTCCACGGAGCTGTATAAGTTCGTTGCGACATCGGAGAACTCATGGGCACTTGCAGGGATAAGCTATGATATCTCGAAAGAGACAATCCTGGCTCTCGATTACAATATGTACACCCTGGATGGTTACAACCTCTCCAAACAGAAAACAACCTTCACGGATCAGGCTGTTGCATTAAACCTCAGATTTGCTTTTTAAGTCGATTCGCATGAATTAACTTCGATTCGCCGGCAAAAGCCGGCTCCACGACAGGATGAATCTAAACCCCGGGCTTTTAAGCACGGGGTTTTCTGCCCATTCCTCTACATCGCCTTGCTCTGCATTCTTGCCCTGTCGAACAACGCAGCCGTCAATACAGCCGGATAGAATTTTTGAAATTACAGGTTTCTTATCCCTTAACTACTCTCCTCTACTTTTTTTTGACTTTATTATGCTTATCTTGTATAGAAGACAATAAACTTATAAGGAGGTTTTTATGGCAGCAAAACAAACAAGGCTGTTGGATGTACTGAAACAATTCAAAGATGAGGCTCAGATACTTGCCAAGAAGACACAAACCCAGGTTCAGGAACTGGTGGTCAAAACTACAAACGATGTTGCGAAACTGGCGGTAAACAATCCGCAGATAAAAAACATCGTCAACAGGTTAGAGTCAGAGCAAAAGAAGTATGAAAAGGTATTTATGGACCTTCAGGACAAGGCGTTGAAACTCTACAAAGATAGAGCAGAAAGCACCGTCTCCGATATAAAAGAGAAAATAGAAGGTTACAGAAAACAGGCGGAAAAGATTTATAAAGATGCGACGAAGAAGAAACAGGCAGCAACAAAATCGAACGCCGTAAAAAAGATAAAGGTTAAATCAAAGACCAAATAAAATAAACACCTTCCGGAAAGTAGTAGTAGTAAAAAACTACGCAGACTGAACGCAGAGAAGGTTTTAAATAATATTTTGGTTATACAGAGAATGGGCCGTTGAACAGTTCAACAGTAAAATTATACACTTCTCTGGCAGCATTGATAATAATTATAACCGCACTCGTGTCCGGGTGCGGTTATAATTTTGGCAGAGGTACCGGTGTTGTGCCTCTAAAGGTAAGCAGGCTTTTTGTGCCGGTGTTTATAAACCTTACGGACGAAGTAGCCATAGAGGATCTCTTCACTGCATCGATGAGGAAAACCATTGCCGATTCATCGGACACAAAGCTTGTTCCGGAA
>JAMDCL010000154.1:1543-3094 GCA_023489065.1 Deltaproteobacteria bacterium
GACAAAACATTATGGGAAATGAAAGGGTTTACGGAAAGCATGGATTTCTACCCGATAAATGATCCCCTGCTGACAAAAGAGAAAGAAAAGGATACGATAAACTTGCTTGCCATATCAATGACGCAGAGGGCATTCGATGCGATGCACAGTAATTTCTGACCAGAGCCATGGGTACCGCACATTTCATAACCGGTAAGGATAATTCCTACAATTCCGCCCTGATACGGAAACTTTTGACGCAGCATGCCGTTACGCAGGACGCCCTTGATACGCTTGACGGGAAATCCACCGACCTCAACCAACTCAACAATGCGCTGTATACGGATTCCCTTCTCTCGAAGAACAGGGCTGCGGCCATAGTGAATGCCGAATCACTCAAGCCCGAGGTCATAGAAGCTGTTGTAAAATTCTCAGCTTCTGCGGCCGAGCATACTCTTCTCATACTCGTAACGGAAAATACGGACGCATTAAAGCTCAGCAAATTCACAGCACTGCGGGCTGCAAAAACGATTAAAAAATACGCACTGACGAATCAGACCACGTATTCTCTCATTCAGGACTACATAAAAGAGCACAACGTAAAGATTACGAATACAGCCGTAGACATGCTCACCATTGTACTCGAGGTGTCGACATGGGGTATCATAGAAAATGAGCTCAATAAATTGTCGACGTATGCGGGAAAAGACGGGACTATAGACGAAAATGCCGTCAGCGAACTCACGTTTAATCTGAACAAATCCGACACCTTCAAATTTGTGAGCGAAGTATTGAACCACAGGGATAAAGCGGCTTTCCATGACCTGAAAAAAATAAAAGAGACCGGCGCTGAAAGTGCAATGGTTATAGGCGCACTCCTCTGGAAATTACGGCAATTACTCTATGATACACCGGACGACACTGCGCTGCGCAAACGAATCGGACTCATCTACGATTACAGCCTTGCCATGAGAAAGGGGCTGGTTACGAATAACCTTGCCCTCGATATGCTGACTATTGAGCTTTTACACGGGAAGCTTTATTAAAGCGTAAATTCAACCTTGAGATCTTTCTGCTTGCCGTCTGTTTCTTCAGGATGCCTCGCGACGAAAGATGCGCTACAAAAGACACCAACTCCTGCAGATATTTTTTTGCCTTATCTATATCGTTTTGTGTCAGCAATGAATCGAATTTGGTTATTCCGGTATGCAAAGAAGCCAGGGCGGACGTGTTGCGTGCCCTTCTTTTCACATTCTGTCTCTGCCTCTTTAAAACCGATTTGGACTTCTTCGGCGGTTTTCTCGTCTTACCTGTCTGTGCCATTTATATACGTACCTCCATTCAAAATTGGACTATGGTTATCATTTTAAAACCGCAGTGTCAAGCTAAACACTGTCACCGGACAATCATTGTCCGGCTGTGCCAACTGCCCAATCGGGGCTGACCTTGATAAGACGGACCACTGAATTGGGTTCTTTATCAGGGGTTATGTTCTCATTTGGATCTATTATCGGCAGTCCTAAGTAAGGAGGCCAATAAATCATTGCAAGTACCGTCATCCCTCCATGCAGC
>JAMDCL010000154.1:3104-3472 GCA_023489065.1 Deltaproteobacteria bacterium
GTCAGGACTGACTTTGATAAGCTGTGCCACTGCATTCGGATTTGTGTCCGGAGGTCCCACCGGCTCATACGGATAAATAATGGGCAATCCAATATCCGGAGGCCAATATATATAGGCAAGCACCGTCATGCCTCCGTGCAGGTTACCACTCAGATAATACCCGCCTTCTCCGGTATTGAGATTTAATGCTATGTACCCGGTGCCGGTGAATGCTTCATACGTAGTCCCACTTATCGGTATCTGAATCTCAAGCCCCTGGTTCACAAGGATTTGGATGTTACTAATAATAGCTGTGGATGTAGTGGGATCAAGACCCGGAATAGACCTCACCCCATCCCTCTCCTCTGAGGCGAGGGAGTTTAAGACAG
>JAMDCL010000155.1 GCA_023489065.1 Deltaproteobacteria bacterium
TGTTGCAGCGAAAAAAGAGCTTATCAATAATTATATAACGGCCATAGGTGAAGCTGGCCTGAACACAACGATTATCGATATAGGCGTTTTTGCACTCCAGAATATGTTCGAGGTCAATTATCCTGAATATGTTAACGATACCGTGGTAATCGTTAACGTCGGAGCAAGCATTACGAATTTTAATGTGGTCAGCAAGGGAATTTCTATATTTGCACGGGACCTTACACAATCCGGAGGGAATCAAATAACGGAAGAAATTCAAAAAGGACTGAATATATCCCGGGAAGAAGCCGAGAAAAGAAAAGTGGGGTCGAGCGGAACGCCCGTTACGCCGGACGTCATGGAAATTATCAAGTCCGCGTCTGACAGCATTTCCGCAGACATACAGAGATCTATAGATTTCTATTTATCCACCGGTGGAGAGAAAATAACGAAAATCATGATGAGCGGCGGTACGTCGAAAACACCGGAATTCCTGAACCTCATCGCTCAAAAAACGAATTTACCTGTAGAGCCCTTGAATCCGTTTAAAAGCGTGGCGGTCAACGCAAAGGTTTTCGATGTCAACTACATTAATGAAATCTCACCGATTGTTTCCGTTGCTGTTGGTCTGGCCATAAGGAAGGCGGGTAACTAATATGATAAAAATAAATTTATTAAAACAGCAGGCGAAAAAAGCCGTATCGCAAAAAGAGATCGACATCTACAAGCAGTTACTTGTGGGCGGGATATTCGTTGCCATTTTCCTTGCGGCGATAATTTTCATGGAATTAAGCATACGGAATAAAATGTCTTCGGCGAAGGATAATATTGTACAGTTGAATCAAAGACTGGTGCAGTTAAATAAAACGGTGAACGAGATAAATAATTTCAAAAAAATGAAGGATCAAATAAAGGCAAAACTCGATATCATTACCAATCTGGAAAAAAATAGAACTGCCGAAATCCATTTGATGGACGAACTGTCAAAATCAATCCCTTACGATCCGAGCAGTGTACTATCAAAAAAATTATGGTTGGTGACCCTCAGGCAGCACGGCGATCTGATCGGTATGGAAGGCGTTGCCCTTGACAACAGCACGATAGCGCAATTTATGGACAATCTTTCAAAAGATCCCTATTTTAGTGATATTAATCTTTCTCAAACTCAACAGATAAAGTCTAACGACCTACTCCTGTATAAATTTTCCCTCACCTGTAAATTTAATCCTACGCCGGTTAACAGTATTACAGGAACGGCCCAAAAAACTTTGCAATAACAGAAGGAGCAGATTATGGATATAAACATAAACACATTGGCAAAGCTGAACCTCCAACAAAAGCTTTTAGTGCTTGGTATTATTTTAATACTGATTTTGCTGCTGGATTTATACGTATGGCCCGGCTACCTGGCAGAGAGGAATAACTATACCGTTTTGCAGGAGCAGGAACGGTCTGTTCAGGCAAAAGTCCTTGAAACCCAGGCAATTGCGGATCATAAAGAAGAGTTTCAGAATGAGCTCAATAAACTCTCGGAACAATTAAACGAAGCTTTAACGAAACTTCCCAACAACCCGGAGGTTGACAAGTACCTGGTTACGCTCAATACCCTGTCAAAAACAACGGAATTGAATGTTGTTCAGATAGAGCCCAAGGCAGAAGTGGTAAAGGGATTCTATGCTGAAATACCGGTTCAGATACATTTAACAGGGACCTATGATAATATAGCGGTGTTTCTCTATAAGCTTGCAGAGCTGCAGAGGATCATAAATGTTTCTGATTTGGATCTCAAGGTTATGCATCAAACCTCCACAGGTAAGACCATGCTTGATGCGGCTTTTTTAACGAATATATTCCGATTTGTAGAATCTGCACCCGCTGCAGCTGCAGCAGGTAAAAAAAGATGAAAAGGAAACGAGTATGAAAAGGATAGAATCTTTACTGTTGACAAGTATGTTGATAGTGGTCACGGGTGTGAGCGGATGTAAGAAAGCGCCGGTGCCAAAGGTTATTCCCAAAAACTCCATGACTGTGGTGAATCCTGTGAAACAGATGGCACCTCCGCCTGTTCAGGCTGCTCAGACCCCGAGTAGTACAACGGCCGGGACTTCCTCGTACTATTATAATCCGGCAGGTAAACCCGATCCGTTTGAGCCGTTTGATATTAGCAAAGTAAAACCAACGACAGCCCTTACTCCGCTGCAGCAGTTTTCGCTGGATCAGCTTACGGTGAGGGGAATAATATGGGGACTTTCAAACGCAAAGGCCATTATCGAAGATCCTACCGGTAAAACGTATATCGTCGGCATCGGCACAAAAATTGGTAAGAATAATGGAGTAATAATCCGCATATTGAACGAGAAAATCGTTGTTTTGGAACAGTACACGGATGTTTTTACCGGTAAGGTAAAGACCAACGAAGTTACTATGCAATTAAAGAAAACGGAAAAAATTTAAGGGGGAACAAAATGAGAATAAAAAATAAAACACAAATCATATTATCAAGCTTGTTGGTAATATTTTTTATAGGAGCGTGTGCAGGCTCACAACCTGTTCCTGGCGGAGGTGCTAATATCATCGGTAATATCGACGTATCAGATCAGGATACAGCTACAGTATTGACGATAGAAGGAAGTACCCCCCCCGTTTATACGGTATATAAGATGACAAACCCTTTAAGGGTTGTGGTAGATCTTACCAATGCGGATGTATCTGCCTTATCAAACAGTATGGCCATTAATAACGGCGTTATAAACACCATCAGTGTAAAAACGATAAAGGAAGCCGGAAGTTCTATGGGAAGGATAGACATAGGATTGGATAAACTTGTTGATTATAATGCCTCGGTTCAGGGGAATAACGTCGTTGTTAACATTTCCAAAACAGCATCGTCCGCTCAAGCGCAGAGTTCTTTAGGGAAAATTCCGCCGGCAGGGACAGGAGCAGAATTGGCGCCCGGGATACCTCCCGTTGCGGGTGTTCAGCCTGATGAGGGGTTATCACAGACATCTGGCGTTCAACCTCTTCAGCCTGCTATGCCCCCTGCACTCTCAGAGCAACAACCTTCTCCTGAAATGGCCCCCGCCGCCGGTTTGACTGCTACGCCTTCCGGCGAAGAACAGCCTGTTATAACAGAATCAGCATTACAGCCGACCCAGACTGCAGTTTCCGGCGAAGAGCAGCCATTGCTTCCTTTGTCAGGGCAAAGCACTCCGACGCCTGCGGTTCCTGTTGTTGAAGAACAACAACCTGTGCAACCTGCAGGTGCGCAGCAGCCTGTTGCATCGAAGATAATAGATATAAAATATAGCACCGTTGACAATAAGACTGTGGTTGATTTTATTGGGAATGGAGATATAGGAAATTATAATGCCTTCAGGCTTAATAATCCTCCAAGGCTTGTTATAGATGTTTTGAATGTAGGCAATCTTTTTCCAACGAACGAAATGCCGGTTGGAACAAACGATGTTCAGCGGGTAAGGATC
>JAMDCL010000048.1 GCA_023489065.1 Deltaproteobacteria bacterium
TTACTCTAAATGCCGCTTCATCACCATCGTGACATCTAGGCCACGCATCCGAGAGTTTATCTTCAAAAGAAGATAATCCAAGATCCCCAATTAATAAACCGATATTCTCGTCAATTTCTTCTATGTGTGGATCTGCAATATCACCGGTGCCTTTTAAAATCGGTTCTATAATCCCTAAAATGCTCTTCAAATGTTTGCCATCAGGCCAGAGTTCTTCAAGTTTATCCTCATCTAAAAACATTGAGGTAAGGTTCGCTTGTGGATCAAGATCGGCAGCTATTACACGTATACCGTTATCAGCATACATCCATGCAAGGTGGTATACCAATGAGGTCTTACCAACGCCACCTTTGTTGTTAAAAAAAGCAATTGTCTTCATTAAATTTTCCTGATAATGGCTAAAACACCGTTTGATTCAAATCTGAATTCCGGCTCCGGATTTCCGTTTTTCTCGAGTTCTTTATAAGCAAGGGGTATTCCCATGCCAAAACGCTGGACGAAACCCATTACCTTCATCGCTTCCGCTATCATAGGATTTCGGTAATCTGTTGCTCCATGACCAAAATTTTGTTTATTTACATTACCGTATAACCCGCCGGGATTATAAATTTCTATTCTATCAGAGAACCAGTAAAATTTGACCGGTGAATTTGTAGATTCATAAGTACGATGCAGTACGGCGTTACGGACAATCTGTTGCAAAGCAACAATGGGATAATCGGGTTGCCTGATTTCGGTTGAGCTTTTTTTTACATCGGTAGCTACTGAAATATTAGCATCAAGGATATCATCCAATAGACGCAGCTGGTTGTATAAATTACCGATGATTTTCTTCTGGTGGCGAATTGGATCGGTTAAATCTTTACCATCCAGACGTAAAAACTGAATATAAGCACCGGGAATCCATGACAATGGATCTTTTCCTAAGACAATTACAGATGACACATTAGGTATGCCTTCTTTTGTAAGAAATCTCAGCGAGGAAAGCTGTTGTACAACAGTTCTCTGATTTTGTGCAAGTACATCAGCAGCTACAGCAGAGGGTAAATAGGTTTGTTTAAAAAAATCCATGTCCAGATCTTCTATCGTTGTACCTGTAACAGGATTTTGATCAAATGGAAGATTCCCTGTTAGTCTTTTTTCAACCAACATTCGTTCTTCATCGCTACTTGCGATTGCCCGACGCGGGCCTACACGTATCCAGATTCTACCTTTATAACGAACCGGCGTATTATAAGACGGTTTAACTTCAACAACCGCAACATCACATCCGTTTAATAATTTTTTTTCTACGGACATTATTGGGAATGGAAGGATATTTCCATCAGAACGCATATCTGATAGAGTTCGCAAGAGTTCATCTGTTATTAATAAATTGGAACAAGTACCATTATCGTTTACTCCAATAAAAATAGTGCCGGGAAGTTCTGCATTAGGTAAATCATTTGCAAATGCACAAATAGCCTGGCGTATTTTGTCCCCCTCGACAAGCGAGGCTTTTCTTTCCACCAGTTCTGATTCAAGATCAATCATTCTTTCATTTAATTCTCTGTCTATTAGCATTGTTTTTCTATAACCTATAATAACATCTTATTTTATAACATAGTATAGAGCTTTTTAATAGCAATAAGACCAAATTATGTGTTTTGCAAGCTGAGAGGTAAACAGAGAAACTAATAATACGATAAATGGGATATCGGCAAGCTGACATGGCTGCTTGAAAATTCACCAGCATTGAAGTATAAAAATGAACTATAAAAAGAGGTGGAATGATGATAAAGCATATCGTGATGTGGGAGTTCAAGGCATTTGCCGAAGGCAATGAAAAACAGAAAAACATCGAAGCGGTAAAAAATCTCCTCGAGGGATTGAAAGGTAAAATAGAAAGTATCGTTCATCTGGAAGTTGGAACGCATATCGTAAACAACAGCTTTCCCTGCGATATGGTTTTATATGCCGGGTTCAAGGACAAGCAGGCATTGGAAGCATATCAACAACACCCGCGCCATAAAGAGGTCGCAGGGTTTATCGGTAAGGTCAGCGAAAGACGGACCATCGTGGATTACGAGTTGTAAGTACGACACGCTATTCTTACCTTAACTCTCCTTCCGTATCTTCTCCAGATACGCCTTGATGATCTTTTCGTATCCGATGTCCCTGGGCAGGTAATAACGTTTGTCTTTCAGCTTGTCCGGCAGGTACTGTTGTTCGACGTGCCCGCCCGCATAATCGTGAGGATATTTATAGCCCTGACCGTAGCCGAGCTCTTTGCCCAATTCCGTAACCGGATTGACGATATGCTTCGGTATTTCAAGATACCCGTACTTTTGAACGTCGGCCTTTGCCTTCAGATACCCCATGTAGGAGGTATTGCTCTTCGGTGAGGATGCGAGGTACGCGGCTGCATGGGCCATGGGGATAAATCCTTCGGGCATGCCCACGACCTCGAATGCATGGAACGCGGACACGGCAACGGTGAGGGCTATGGGATCAGCATTCCCGATGTCCTCCGATGCAAAGATGATCATCCGGCGAAGGACGAACCTCGGGTCTTCCCCGGATTCCAGCATCCGCGCAAGATAGTACAATGCAGCGTCGGGGTCCGATCCCCGCATACTCTTTATGAAAGCGGATATGGTATGATAATGCTCATCTTCTTTTCTGTCATAGGGAAGCAGCGCGGATTCCGAAAGTTTCGATGCATCCTCGATCGTTATGGTCCTGTCCGGCCTTTTTAAGGCGACGCCAGCAAGCAGTTCAACGGCATTCAGTGCCTTCCTGCCGTCCCCGTTGCTCCTGACAATAATAAAGTCCATCGCATCGTTATTTATCCGGATATTGTCTCTGCCGAATCCGTTCTCCGTGTCCGAAAGTGCCCGCTCTATAAGGACCTTTAATGTGTGCTCACCGAGCGGCTCGAATACCACAAGCGTGGTCCTCGACAGTAATGCCCTGTTCAATGCGAACGAAGGGTTGTCCGTGGAAATACCCATAAACACGACACTGCCGTCTTCGACAGAGGGCAGCAGCAGTTCCTGCTGCGAGCGGTTGAGGTGCTGTAATTCATCGAGCATAAGAACAAGCCTCTTGCCGGAAAGGGTGTAGTCATGTGCCTGTTTTAAAACCTTGTTGATCTCCTTCGTGTTTGCGGAGACCGCTGTCATGGAAACGGTCTCATACGCAGGATTGGAGGTAATGATCCGCAGAAAGGATGTTTTGCCGCAGCCCGGCGGCCCCCAGATGATCATGGAGGGCAGCACACCCGCGTCCAGCGTCTGTCTCAGGGGTTTACCGGCGCCAATCACATGTTCCTGTCCGACAAGTTCATCGAGGGTCTTTGGCCGCAATTTATAAGCAAGGGGTTGTTCCATATGTTTGTATTAAAATTTATCTTGTTTTATGCTATCAAAAAATGCAATAAGTAGGAAGGAAATATGAAGATAG
>JAMDCL010000074.1 GCA_023489065.1 Deltaproteobacteria bacterium
TCCTCCATGTTCAGCTTGTGTGAATCGAAGGTCAAAAACATGGCACCGGTAAAATACAGCGCCGTATACGTTTGTAAAAGAGAACGTGCGGTGCTGACGGTCGCGTCCGTGATATAAGCACACTGGTTGGTAAAAATAAGCCTTGATTGGACATGAACAGGCTTCACGACCATGACGGTATTCTTTTTCTTACTCAGGAAAAAATCATCGAATACGGAAAACCGTTTAAATTCCGTATCAACATTTCCAGTAAAATATACCGGGTTGAATCCGCCTTTAACCTCTCCACGATAAACTCCGCAGGAAGTCCGTTGTCCGAAAAATCTACGGATCCGCTCAATTGAACGGTCCCGTCCGCTATTGACACATCAGCCTTTTTTATGGAGAGTTTTTTTGACTTGAACACATACGACAGATCCCCGGTCCCGCCTTTGATGTGTGCTATTTCCATATCGCGAAAACTTATATCTCCGGCTGACGAAGGGTTCAATATACTTCCTTTGACCGTACCGTTAAACGTATAACTCCCGCTCATCCCGGGTATCGGTATGGGAAAGGTTTTTATGAATGCATCGAATTGCTGCACATCGTCAACCGATGCTTTTACGCGCACATCGAGGTTCGGGTTATCATAATCGTTTATGTTTCCGCTCATAACAAGATGCAAAGCACTGGAATTCAGCCTCAGACTGTTTATCGAAACATCCCTGTTCCTTATGGCACCGCTGAACTGGCCATCCGAAAGGCTGAACGTACTGCCATACCGGGAAAGCGACACCCCTTTTGCGTCAATGACACCGCTGAGCTTGTTCCTGCCGGGCTCCGGATAGAGGCTCATGGAAACATTCTTTGCTTCAATGCCGGTGCCGGAACCGGGTATGCTGATCGAAAGAGCCGTATTTTTGAATACAACCTGCCGGATGGTAACCGGGAGCATGGCTTCTATGGCCCGCATATCGAATTCCGGTGTTTTGCCGTGCATTTTTCCCGGAAGTTTATTGCTTATCACGAGTGCTATCTTTGCATCATGGAGAGAAACCAACTTCAACTCGGGCTTTTTTTTCAGGATACTCGGCGGCTCGAATACAACGGTCAATTTCCCGATATCGGCATGATAAGCGCCATTCCCCTTGAGATCGAGCGACGACAGGGTCACACTCGAAGATAAAATGGACACATCGATTTTGCCGATGGAAATATGGATACCCGTTTTGTCCGTTATGAATTTTTCAATCCTTCCCTTGAAGAGGTTTTCTATGACATCCGTCCTGAGTATGACGGTAATGGCAAGCACGAGGAACAGAATGACGCTGTAGAAAATATATGCCTTAGTCTTTCTTTTTTTCATCTGCAGCTTTTTCCGTGTCCGGCTTTTCTCCCCGGACGCGGTATTCCTCTTTCAGCCATTTACCGAGATCTATCATTTTACATCTGTATGAACAAAAGGGTCTGTAAGGATTATTTTCCCACGGGATCGTTTTTTTACATACAGGACATTTCATATCCATAGAATCAATTCTATACCAGTAAAATGGAAAGTTTTAAAGCAAATAAAACAATTCGGACAATAATTTTATTTTATTAATCTATAAGCCTCTGTCTGAGCGCTATTGCCACGGCTTCGGTCTTATCCGATGCCCCCAGTTTCTCATACACTTTTTTCAGGTGTCTCTTCACCGTTTCCTCGCTTATGGAAAAAGCCGAGGCAATCTCCTTGTACCTTTTCCCGTCTGAAAGCATGGCCAATATGCCAAGCTCTATGTTCGTCAGTACCTTGCTTTTTTCTATCTGCATGTCTATCGCTATCTTTTTCAGAACAGGCAGGGTCACTGCCGACTGGAGAAAACCGTTGCCGTTGGAAACAGAACGGATAGCATGGACAAGTTCTAGAGATCCAACGTCCTTTAAAAGGTATCCTTTTGCTCCCGCATGTATGGATTCAAAAACATAATTCGGGTTATCGTACATCGAGAGGATGATCACATTGCACGTTTTGAAATCCTTAATGATTTTCGGGATAAGCGCTATTCCCCCGACGTTTTTCATCTTTATATCGAGCAGCATCACATCTACCTTAATCTTATGAAGGACGTCGAGGACTTCGTTGCCGTCCGTAGCCTCGGCCACGACCCGCATATCGTTCTGATTGTTTATAATATACTTGATGCCTTCCCTGACGACCTTATGATCATCGACAAGCATGACTGCAATAGTGTTCATGGCTGAGACTATAGATAATATTTTTCATTTTATCAAACTTTCCCGGATCTATTCCACGAGGCTCGCTTGACAGAGGCAACAAAAACCTATTACAGTTGTCAGGACGGGCAAAACACCTGTCCGACGGCGAAGAGCTATGGTCGTATTCCACGGTTCGGAAAAGAACATGCGGAACGATTCTTTAACGGGGGGAAGATACAATTTTATGCGGAATAAAAAGATCACGACGAATGGTATAAAAAAACCAAAAAAAATAGCCATAACAGGAATAAACAGCTTTATCGGCTCAAATCTCATCCGCCGGCTGGCGAATAACCCGGATTACAAAATCATCGCAATCGATATACGAAAGCCCGATTTTCTCGAAAAGAACATTACATTCTACAAGATCGACCTTACCGAGCCCATGGTCGACGCGGTCATTGCGGACATCTTCAAGAAAGAAGGCATCGGAGAGGTTGTACACCTGGCTTTTCTGTCGAGCCCGATAAAGAACACCACGCTGTCTCACGAGCTGGAAGTAATCGGCACACTCAATATCCTCCATGCTTCTGCAGCCGCAAAAATCAGGAAATTCGTCATACGGTCAACGACCATGGCTTACGGAGCAAACGCGACGAATCCCAACTTCCTTACAGAAGCACATCCCCTCATGGCAGACCCGCAAATGGCGTATCTCAGAGATAAGATAGAGGTGGAACACCTCGTCAGGAGATTTCAGGACAAGAATCCACAGGCAGTCGTAACCGTTCTACGGCCGTGCGCAATCATGGGGCCGACCGTAAAAAACTTCCTGACCTCCTATTTTGCAAGTCCTGTCATTATGACCATACTGGGATTCGATCCCTTATTCCAGTTTGTTCATGAAGAGGACGTTATCGATGTCTTTCGGGTAGCTATCGAGGACGATTATCCCGGTATCTTCAATATTGTGGGCAGAGGGGTTCTCCCATTCAGTACCATACTGAAGCTGTCCGGCAAAATCGGCATTCCTTTCCCGTATCCGATTGCCTACTCCTTGGTAAGTATGCTGTGGTCGGCCAATCTGTCTCCGGTACCCCCGACGTTCCTTAATTTTCTCAAATACACCTGGCTTGCAGACGGGGCAAAGGCAAAAAAAACAATGAGGTTCGAAGCCCGCTATCCGATAAAAGATACCCTTGAAAGCTTT
>JAMDCL010000099.1:0-7625 GCA_023489065.1 Deltaproteobacteria bacterium
GGCAGGAATTGAGGTAAAGACCGGCGTCTTCGAGCTTGCCAACAGCCCCATGGCACTGGTGCACGGAGAACCGGTGGGTTTTATCAAAATAGTGTCCGATAAAAAATACGGCAGGGTGCTCGGCGCGTCCATTGCAGGGGAGTCCGCTTACGAGCTTGTCTCTTTATTTACCTCGGGCATTGCAGGAGAGATTACGGTTGACGAATTAAGGAAGGCTGTTTTTGCCCACCCGAGTTTTTCAGAGGCGGTAGCCGAAGCTGCATGGGCCGTTGACGGCCTTGCGCAGCATGCTATGAAAAAGGGCGGTTCATGAAAAAGCTGCGCATCATCGATCTTGACACCATGGATTATCATGCGGCGGGGGAAGTCATGCGGGAGGTGCGGGATGAGGTCGAACATGGAGCGAATGATACCCTTATACTCGTCGAACATAATCCTGTCATAACCATCGGATCCGACGGCAGTGAATTCAGTATCGTTGATACGGCATATATAAAGAAACAGGGCATACCGGTTATTCATACGGATCGCGGCGGCGGTGCTGTCGTGCATAACAACGGACAGCTTGTCGGATATCCGGTCATGAGATTATCGGACATGCCTCTTGACCTGCTCAAGGGGATTGTTGACACCCTGGCAGACGTGGTTGCAGAATTCGATGTCAAATCGGAAAAGGGCGCCGAGCCCGGGATATGGGTGTCCGGCAGCAAGATCGGCTTTGTGGGCATGAAAATACACAATCGGGTCTCGACACACGGTTTTGCCCTCAACATATCAAACGACCTCGATCTTTTTCGGGCCATAGAGACCTGCGGTGTTAAGAACGAACGGGTAACCAACCTGACGCTCCAGACCAGACGGATGATCTCTATGGACAATTTAAAACAAATATTTATTTCCAAGTTTTCCAGGAGATTTAACATCCTTCCGGATCAATTCATTATGAAGGAAGGCACTGACGCGGTATGATGAAGCCAGCATGGATTAACGTGAGATACAACGAGAACAGGATAAGGCCTGTTGCCGATTATCTCGATCAAAAAGGAATACCTACCGTGTGTGAAAGCGCTCTGTGTCCCAACAGATGGACGTGCTATGCAAACAGGGAGATTACCTTCATGATACTCGGTGAAATATGCACGCGGCAGTGTGGTTTTTGCGGTGTCTCGAAAGGCGTGCCCGGGAATACCGGCAATCATGAAAGTGCTGCAATCCTGAACACGGTACGGTGGCTCGGAGCAGATTATGTTGTCATAACATCGGTTACGAGGGATGATCTGCCAGATGGGGGTGCCGGGCAGTTTGCTGAGATGGTCCGTATACTCAGGGCAGCAGGTATACAGGTTGAGGTGCTGATACCGGATTTTAACGGAGACGAAGAATCCATACAAGCAGTCCTTGAAGCACAGCCGGCTGTTGCCGGACATAACATGGAGACTGTGCAGGGGCTGTATCAGGCGGTACGTCCGTTATCGGATTATGCTACCAGTCTTTCCGTACTCGGGATCATAAAAAAGTCCGGAAAGAATATAATAACGAAATCAGGGTTTATGCTCGGCCTTGGTGAAACCATACCGCAGGTAAAAGAACTTATGCGGGACATACGGGACACGGGCTGTGATGCGCTTACCATTGGGCAGTACTTAAAGCCGTTACCCGAAAACGAGGATGTTAAGACCTATGTGCATCCCGGTGTCTTCAGGATGCTTGAGGAATATGGATATGGTCTTGGTTTTAACGTGGTCAGGGCATCACCCCTGGTAAGGTCTTCTTTTATGGCAAAGGATATGTGGATGGAGGCGTTGGGAAAAAAAGGCCCATCGGTCGGGGGATCAGGGGGCCAAGGATTTCATAAGGAGGATATATGTTAAAAAAGGATGTTTCGAAAACATTTGTTGTGCTTGAGATAGTGGTGGCGGTGCTGACGATTGCATACTGGATATTTTTCTTTTTTGTGCCGGACAGCGTCCAGTCATTTCCGAAGGAGCCGAGTTATATGATCTTCGAAAAAACATTTGTTGCTGCGGACATGTGGATGACCCTGGCATTTTTCCTTTCCGCCTATTACCTCCTGAAAAAAGACGCGAAGGGGATCCTGTGGGGTATTATAGCAGGCGGAACGTTTGTCTATCTCGGCTTGATGGATTCGCTGTATAACATCGAGAACGGCAAGTATGCCTTCATATTTTCCAGCAACAGCAGTCAGGTAGGCATGATATTTGAGTTGATAATAAACCTCGCAAGCTTTATATTCGGAGCTGCTGCAATAATCTATGTGTGGGGTCTTATAAAGACAGAGGATCCCGGATAATACAAAAGGAAGGGAGACCGTATGACGCCAGGACAGGTTATAACACCAATAGAATTCAGTTCTCTCCCCGATGGGAGGATTAAAAAAGCCGGAAGGCTTAACCTTATCACGTTAAGCGGCAGTGCCTATGATATGGGGTATCAGCACGGTGTCATAGCCAAAGAGCTGTACCTGAGGAACTTGATCAAATTCTTTGCCCTGTTTCTCAGGACATTACGGCTTGGGCTCGAGGACATGATAGGGTCTGCGTATCTCCGTAAGCAAGCGGGCAGGCTGTTCGAGAAATACGTCAAAATCCTTCAATCCAACATGAGCAAAAGATACACGCCTTTTCTGCTCGACGAGATGAAAGGCTTTGCTGAAGGGAGCGGAGAATCGTATGAGCTTCTGAAGGGGCTTATGTCCATGCCGGATGTTTTGCAGATCCTTCTTGCACGGGGGCTGTCTCATACGGTCGCAAATTCCGTTGCCGTCTTGAATTTAGGCTGTACGAGCGCGGCAGCGTGGGGAGATTCCACGGCAGACGGCAGTTTTATCTACGGCAGGAACCTGGATTTTTTTGACAACCATGCCATGGACCACAATCCTTCCATAATCCTCCATAAGCCGGACAGGGGAATGAACTATGCGGCATTCTCTTTCCTCGGAGTACCCGGGGCCGGCATAACGGGTATCAACGAGGCGGGTATTACCTACGCATCGCATATCATGCTGACCAGAAATGTATCGAGCTTCTCGACGCCCCTGATGAATATAGGGAACGAGATCCTGCGGAATGCCGAAAGCACGGATGATGCGGTCAGGATTGCCCGGTCATTGCGGTTTTCTTCGGGATGGGGCCTTGTTGTTACGGATGCACGTCATAAGGACGCAGTTGTTATAGAAGCCTCATCGAAACATGTCCTTCCGCGAAAAGGTGTCTCTCAGTTTATCATCAATACCAATCACTACAACACCGGACTACTCAGGAAGAAGGAATACGATTACAGTGTTTCGACAACAGCTTCAACGGTAGGAAGGTACAAGAGGGCCGAGGAGATCATCAAAGAGAAGCACGGAAAATTTACTCTCGACGATATGATTCTCCTCCTCGGTGACCATCTGGAATACTACACCAGGAGGGAGAGGGCACTCGGCAGCACGATAACCGCCGTTCACAATGTGAGCAGTATCGTGATGAAGCCTGAGGAACTCAAGGTATGGATGTCGCAGGGTGAAGCCCCTTCGAACAATTCCGAATACATCGGTGTTGATCTGAAAAGCTGGATGGAGGGCGAGTTGAAGCTCCTCGACATCAAAAAACCGAATCCCTATGCAAACACGTACGCATTCGCGGCCTTTCAGGAACATTATGAACAAGCATACCAGAAATACTTTTACCATAACGACATACCGGGTGCGCTCGCAGAGCTCGAACAGCTTACACAGAAGGACCGTCAGGAACCCATATACCTTATGCTGAAAGGACAACTCTCTATCAAAGTTCACAAATACCGGGAAGCAGTCGATGCCTTTGATCAGGCCATCCCCATGCCTGATATACCTCACAGAACGGCGGTCAGTATGCTCTGGAAGGCACGCACGCAGGATATCCTCGGCATGCGCGATGATGCGTTACGGTTGTACCGGGACATCAACGCAATGAGCGGTATCGGTGCAAACCTGAGAAAGGCTGCGGTAAAAGGGCTGAAACGCCGGTACAGCGCCGCAAAGATCAAGAAGCATGACATCGATTTTGTATTCTCGGACAATACGGAATACTGATTCCCGGCAGCTATCGCCAGGTTAAATGCATATATTGACGGGTCAATTTAACAATGCTAATCAAACAGCATGCTTGACATAAAAGTATTGCGGGAAAACAGAAAACTCGTCGAAGATGCACTTGCCAAGAGAGGAATGAATATATCCCTGAAGGTTTTCTACGAAAAGGACGAGAGAAGGCTGGAACTCCTGAGGAAGGTCGAAGATCTCAAACACACAAGGAACGTCATTTCAAAAGACATCGGAGTCAAAAAATCGAAGTCGGAAGATGCAGGCGTTCTTTTGCAGGAAGTGAAATCAATAGGTTCGGAGATAGACGGGATTCACCATGCACTCGACGAACTGGAGAAGGAACTGAATGATTTCGTTCTGACGATACCCAACATGCCCCATTCCTCCGTTGTTTACGGCAGGACCAGCGAGGACAATCCCGTGGTAAAGACCTGGGGTGAAAAAAAAGAGTTTCCGTTTACCCCTTATGCGCACGATGACCTCGCAGGCCGGCTCGACATTATCGACTTTGAGAAGGGCGCAAAGATTGCCGCATCGGGTTTTTCCGTTTCAAAAGGGCCCGGTGCTTTACTCGAAAGGGCACTGGTCAATTTTTTTCTTGATGTGCATACGAAAGAGCAGGGATACACCGAGGTTTATATTCCGTTTATCGTGAACGGCAACAGCATGACCGGTACAGGGCAGCTCCCGAAGTTCAAAGAGGATCTTTTTAAAATCGAGGGGGAAGACCTGTACCTGATCCCGACATCAGAGGTACCCATCACGAATATCCATGCAAAAGAGATCCTCGATCGTGCCGCACTGCCGAAATACTACACGGCCTATTCGCCCTGTTTCAGAAAGGAAGCGGGCTCCTATGGAAAGGACACAAAAGGACTGATTCGGCAGCACCAGTTTAACAAGGTGGAGATCGTGAAGCTTGTGGAGCCCGGGTCTTCATACCAGGAGCTTGAGTCTTTGCTGGAGGATGCGGAAGAATTGCTGAAACGTTTAAAACTGCCTTACAGGGTCGTCAATCTTTGTTCCGGGGATCTCGGTTTTTCTGCAGCCAAGACCTACGATATCGAAGTGTGGCTCCCGGGACAGAACGAGTACAGGGAAATATCGTCCTGCAGCAATTTCGAGGATTTTCAGGCACGGAGGGCAGGCATAAAATACCGGCCTTCAAAAGGAGAAAAACCTGCGTATGTCCATACGCTGAACGGCTCGGGACTCGCGGTCGGAAGAACGGTTGTCGCGATCCTCGAGAACTATCAGCAGGAAGATCAGAGCGTCATCATACCGGATGTCTTGCGTCCGTATATGAATGGTGTTACGATTTTGAAACCGGTAGATAAGTAAGAAGTTGTCTTTCTTATTCTCCCTCGAAGATAAGACAGATAGAGCAAAAAAAATATATGACCTGGAGAGGTGGCCGAGCGGCTGAAGGCAACCGCCTGCTAAGCGGTTTTCGTCGAAAGGCGAACGTGAGTTCGAATCTCACCCTCTCCGTATTTTATACGGTTCCGATGTGTGCGTCCGGTTGTGAGGTTAAGAGGAAAGGGGGTACAAAGATGTTTAGACAGACAGCTCTCATACTATTGATGATGTTCTTCATAATTTCGTTTTCGACCTGTAGCAGCAGCAAAACCGGTGTTCCCTATAAAGCATTGCACGCCGACGGTCAGTGGATAAAAGATTCGCAGGGAAGGGTCGTTATTCTCAGGGGCATAAATGCCGGGGGTGACAGCAAGATACCGCCGTTCATACCATTCGCATCAGAGGCGAGCGCCGCACAAATAGAAAGCTGGGGTATGAATTTCGTACGGTACGTTACGGTATGGGAAGGACTGGAGCCGACGGAAGGTGTTTACGATACTGCCTATCTCGATGATATGGCGAAGCGGGTAAACTGGCTTACTTCAAGGGGCATCTATGTTTTTATCGATATGCATCAGGATCTCTTTGCCCGTGAATTTTGCGGAGACGGTGCGCCACAGTGGGCGGCGACGGGTGATCCGTCACAGCTTGCTGTTCCCGCCTGCGGACAAAACTGGTTTTTGAATTATCCCTCGCCTCCTGTCGAGCAATCGTTTACAAGGTTCTGGACCGACACGACGTTGCAGTCGCATTTCATCGATGCGTTCAAACTGATTGCCCAAAAATTCAGGAACAACAACATGGTTGTTGGCTATGAGTTGTTCAACGAGCCATGGAACGGGTATTTTACCGGTTCAACGTTCGAGAAGGACTACCTCGCTCCCTTTTATCAAAAGGTCATTGACGCCATCAGGACGGAAGACCCCGGTGCCATGATATTTTTCGAACCCTATGTCCTGACCGGCGGAATACCCCAAAGTAATCTGCCCCCATTGCACAGAAGCAATCTCGTTTATGCACCCCATTTCTATGCGATCGGCGTCACAACGGGCGGCACCACAAATATCGCCGCTGCCATCAGCGGCATTGATCAGGATCTTACGGTGGTGCAGCAAAAGGCACAAGAACTTGGAACGCCGGAAATACTCGGGGAATTTGGTGCAGCACCCACAACCACCGGTACAGCCCTGATCCAGGGTTACTATGATATGCTGGACAAACACCTGATGGGCGGGACAATCTGGGACTACGCCGTCTCTGATACGTGGAACAACGAAGGTATGAGCCTTGTTAACCCGGATTTGAGTGAGCGGCCCTACGTGGACGCTGTCGTACGGCCCTACCCCATGGCCATAGCAGGTATCCCGGCCTTGATAAGCTTCAGTACGACGACCGGTGACTTCAGATTGGAATTTGAAGAGGATGGTGTCAGGGCTCCGACGGTTATCTCCATTCCCCCGAGGGTTTATCCTGCAGGTATTTCCGTACAGACAAGCGACGGTGTTTATGTTACGGACACCGCGTCAAACGAGCTTTACTTCACGGCCACAAGCAGCGTCCAGAAGCACTGGATAGATATTACACCTGCACCATAATGAGAGGGATGGTAATAATGAGAATTCATAAACAGATGATGCGGTTGTACCGGCAGGTAATGCCGGTACAGAGGAGAGTTTTCATAAAGCTGTCGTATAAAATCGGATTGAGATTACATTATTTTTTATAAAGGAGGTTTTACCGGCATGAAGCGATGGATCATTTCTTTCCTTCTGTTCACGACGGCAGTGAGTAGTACGGTTTTCGCTGCACAACCAATCATATCGTTCAAGTTTTTTCATAAACCCATACTGACTGCATCCCCTGGAGAGCCGTTAAATGTTTCCGCAACAATAGACCCTGCCGGAAGGGTCGCTTATGCATCCTTGCTCTACAAATCACCGTCCGATAAGTTTTATAAGGCCATCTTTTTGAAACGTACGTCGGGTGATACGTTTGCAGGTACGATACCGGCAATAGACATCTACCCGCCCAAGCTCATGTACTATATCAATGTCGTGGACACGGACGGACAGTCCCATATATTATTCATGGGTCCGAACAATCCCCAGATCGTGGATATCGGAGAGGCCAATGTACAATCCGCGGAAGAAGCATCAGCCATGGAACAGGAGCTTGGGCG
>JAMDCL010000099.1:7635-17155 GCA_023489065.1 Deltaproteobacteria bacterium
TCTTCGGTCCGACCTTCATAGAGGATTTGCCCATTCCCCTGAGCGAGATCGGAAGGATAGAGGTCATCCGGGGAGCCAGTTCTTCGTTGTATGGTGCGGATGCTGTTACCGGTATCATCAGTATAACGACAAAAAAGCCAAAACAGACGCCGACGTTCATCGTTTCGGGTATCGGCGGTCTAACCACGGAACAACCTGCCAAATTTTTTGGTAATTACGATACCTCTGTTGTTGCGCAAGGGGAAACGAACTCGACCGGGTTCATTGCCAGTGCGGGGTATAAGCACCTCGCCGATTTCTCCGACCCCAACAAAACAGCCCTCGATCTTCCGAGGGCATGGCTCTATATTGACCATACTTTCCACCATAACCTCAAGACCTCGTTTGAGGGAGGCTGGGATAAACCAAATTTTGAGCTTTTTACGGATTTAAATATTTTCAACGCAAGTTTCCAGGAGAATTACCTGAAGGCGGATGTAGAGTATGAGGGCCTGAAAGCGGATGTTTACTGGAACAGGTTCTATACGACAATCCCGATGAACGTATCGTTTCTGGGCGCATCATTGAGCCTTTTCCCGTCGGATTTCAGCGGAACGACGAACAGTTATAACCTCGATCTCCAGTATAACCTGCCGAAAATTCCATACAATAAACTTATTGTCGGACTGAATACGAATTATAATGCATACGACTATCCGCTGCTGCTGACCAATTATAACGGTATTGAACTTCTTATAACGGTATTGATCTGTCAAAGGAATTCATTTACGGCGGTTTCATTCACGACGAAGTCGGACCGATTTATAATTTTGTGCTTACCCTCGATGGCAGATACGATCATTTCTCTGTTACCCAGCCCGGAGTCAGCTACAGGGCCAACCTGAGCTATTCGATAACACCGGAGCAAACCATCCGGCTCTCTTATGGAACTGCATTCAGAAAACCCATTTACATGGAGGCGCAGTTTATGCCGGTCGTCAATCCATTGCCCGGCATCGTTTCTCCACCCATACTCGGTAACCCCTATCTTAAAAACGAACAGATACGTTCAACGGAGTTCGGCTACATAGGACAATGGGGGGCACACGTCAGGACGGAACTGACGGCCTATTATCAGGAGTTGTTGAACATGATTAATTTTTCGCTTCTCTCCAGCCCTATGAGACTGCTGTTCCTCAATGCCGCCCCGCGGTACGTTGCGCACGGCGGCGAGGCAGGGATCGAGTATGAACCCATACAGCAGATCAAGACGTTCGCAAACTACTCGTATATCCTCCGTGAGGACAGCATCGGGTCGTCGGTCGGGAATTACTCGACCGAGAAGTTCAATATCGGGGCGCGCTATGCACTGGCGCACCGGTTTTTTATCAACGTCGACGGGGACTATGTTTCAGCGAAGGTGGCGTCGCTGACCAATCCGGCCACAGCATACACCACGGATGTTATGACCTTGCCGTCATATTTTATCGTCAACGCAAAAGCGGGGTATACGCTGATTGAAAAAAGACTGGAGATCGGCGCTTACGTGTTCAACATGTTCAACGACATCCATCATGAGTTTCCGTATATACAAACATCGAGTGCCTCTTTGACGCAAACCAACACCTTCGGCGGTGAAGCAATAGGCAGGATGCTGATGGTCTATGCAAATATATATTTTTGATTGCCGGCTGTTTGAGGATTGCTTTCGATGCCGTCATGTTGCAATTTTTTGCCGAAGTGTTAATCTTAATATACGAAAGGCATAAACTGCGTCGTACACCGGAGAACGGCCTGCGTAAAGTATCCGAGGGATAAAGGAGGCTTTATGAAGAAAACGGTACTTTTTGTTCTCATACTTCTTTTCCGCGCATCTTCTGCATTTTCTGCAAACCGTACGATCATGATATTCGACTTCAAGGGTATCGGTGTACCGAAAGAACAATTGACCGCTGCCTCGTATCTGCTGAGGCATGACCTTTTGCAGAAAGGAACCCTCGTGGCGCTCGATGCAAACGATTTTACGGATGGGAGTACCTGCTATGAAGAATCGTGTGCCCTTCCCCTTGCGCGCGCACAGGGCGCCGATAAGGCTGTTACCGGCACGATGATCCGTATAGGGAACAAGATCGTCGTAGAATCGACGGTTTTCGATGCCGGGACAGGCAAGCCGGTCCTCTACAACTCACTTAATGCGGAAAGTCCGTCGGACATAGATGCCGTGATGAACAGATTGTCCGATTCCATAGAAAAAAATAAGCCCGCGTCTGAGGTGGTTACGCTGAACAATATTACGCAACAGGAGACATCGACGCCGAAAAGGGTCAGCACGTATGCTTATATGGGAATAGACATGGGGATGACAGCGCCTGTCGGATCATCTTATTTGAATTCAGGTACGTTAAATAATCTGGATGCCTTGATATTCAGTTTTGAACTTAATGACCATACAATGCTTCAGTTCAAACCCCTGCTGGGGTTCAGCTGGAACAATTCCGGCGATACGAATGTCTTGGACTGGAGGATTATGGATATAGGAGGCTACTATATATCGAGTATCGAGAACATATCCCCGTTCGTGGGCGGCAGCGTCAGCCTCCACTTATTGAACATGTCCAGAACGACAAACGGCGGCAGTTTGTATTCGACGACGGAAAATTATAACAGAACCGACATCGGGCTGTTTTTAGGAGGAGGGGTCATGTTCTTCAGAACGGCTTCGGTGCATCTCTATGTAGAAGCAGGCTATCAAACGATCTTCGACAGATTCGATGGGAACGGTGCACAGGGTATAGCCTGCAACATGGGATTTCTCTTCAAAATCTGAAGAGGAGAAGAAGCCCCTGTTCCTCAAGTCCAGGCATTCACATCGCACCGGAGATACGACGGTGACAGAGGCTGAAGCGGCGAATGTAACGCGGTGGGACGGCGAGCCCGGACGCTACGAAGTATACTACCTCAAGTTTAATCACCTCAGGACATCCACAGGGTTCTGGATCCGGTACACCCTGCTTGCGCCGGTCGTCGGCAGTCCGGTAGCAGAGCTGTGGGCAATATTCTTCGATTCGAAGGACCCGTCAAACAACAGGGCGGTTAAGAATACATTCCCTGTTTCGCAGGCTGTGATTAAAAAGGACAGCTTTTCATTCGGGATAGGTGATGCCCTCATAGCACAGTCCCGGGCATACGGAGCGATCAGGGGTAAAGAAGGTTCGATAACGTGGGACCTCAGGTTTGAACCGGTCTTCCGGATCTTCCGGCATTTCCCGTACAAGTTCATGTACAGGACACCGGTCCCCAAAACCAAGGTTGTATCGCCGAACTTTAGCATAAAGGTGTACGGCAGTGTAGAGGTGAACGGCAGGACATACGACTGCGACGGTGAGCCCGGACAGCAGACGCACTTATGGGGAACAAAGCATGCAGAGCGCTGGACATGGGCAAATTCAAGCATCTTCGAAGAAGACAGCAGTGCGATCTTCGAGGGCCTGTCCGCGCAGATTAAGGTCGGGAACAGGCCGAGCCCTGCATTGACGCTGTTTTTCATAAGATGCCATGGCAAAGATTACTATCTCAACGGACTTTTCCGTCTTTTCAGCAACAAAAGCGAATCTGCCTTCCCGGTGTGGAAGTTCGGCTCAGAACAGGGGAAGATGCGGTTTACGGGAGAAATCTCTGCTGCAATGGAATCATTCGTCGGCGTTGAATATACGGACCCCGATGGCGAGAAGCTTTGGTGCTACAACACTAAGGTCGCAAACCTCGTCCTCGACGTGTACGAAGCCAGCACGAGGCTTGCTACGCTGACATCGCCCGGCGTAACGGCACTTGAGTTCGTCAGCAGGCACAAAGACCCCCGCGTCTCAATACGGATATAGTTGTATCTCACGAGTGGACAAGAGAGCGTCCTTGACCGCAAGGGAGATATTTTGTAGAACGGTTTCAGAAAGCCGGTTGCGGCAAGCAGCCGGTCAAGAAAGGAGATTGCAATGCCCGATCCAAAAGAAGGAACCATTTCACGGGAGGTCCGCGGTCACATTTTCATGATTGGCATCGATAGGCCCGCCAAGCGCAATGCCTTCACGTGGTCTATGCTCAAGGAGCTGAGTTCCGCGTATACCGAATTTGAGCAGAATCCTGATGTGAGGTGTGCTGTTGTGTACGGACACGGCGATCATTTTACGTCGGGGCTCGATCTTGCGGATGTTGCACCAAGGGTGAAGGAAGGGCAGTCCTTTCTGCAAAAGGATGCGATAGATCCCTGGGCACTCTACGGGAAGGCGCGGACCAAACCGCTTGTCTGTGCTGTCAGGGGATACTGCATGACCGTGGGAATAGAGCTGTCCCTGGCCGCGGACATTATCATCGCAGCATCCGATTCCAGGTTTTTACAGATCGAAATAAAGCGCGGCATCTATCCTTTTGGCGGTGCGACCATACGCATGGTACAGGCAGCGGGGTGGGGGAATGCGATGCGGTATTTGCTTACCGGTGACGAGATAAATGCATCCGAAGCATACCGGATAGGGCTTGTTCAGGAGATTACTGAACCGGGCAGGGAACTCACCCGTGCCATTGAGATCGCGGAAACCATTTCATTACAGGCACCTCTCGGCGTACAGGCCACGCTTGCGTCAGCCCGCATTGCCATCAATAAAGGGGTCGATGCTGCGGCAGCGGATCTCGTACCGCGCGTCATGAAACTTATGGATACGGACGATGCCAAAGAAGGTCTGATGGCCATGCTCGAAAAGCGGCAGGCTCGATTTACCGGAAAATAGGAGGACTGCATGCCGTTGAGCCGGGAATCGTGCGATTCCGGGTCCTTCAATGGTACGCTTCTATGAATTTTATTCCCTGTTCTATGCCGGTACGGTATGCAGCCTTTAATACATCCTTATCGGTTGTGGCCCTGTTAATCCTGAGCGTTTTTGGCGGCGCTATTTCATGGACGCGTATGCCATCCGGGGGATTTTTTATAAATTCCACTGCCTGCATATAGGTAACAGGCCTGTTTTTCAATGCCCGGGCAAGCATGCCTTGCTTCCTGAAAATCAGGGAATAGAAAAATGCACCGCTGCTCTGCTTCTTGACATAGTCCCGGGGACGCGTACGGAGAACCGTAATATCCGTGGCACCTCGTTTGAATGCCTCGATAACCGGGATAGAATCGGCAACGCCGCCGTCCGTCGCCCTTTCCGCGTTGACCGTGAGGATGGTCCTGTAAAAAAACGGGACCGAGGATGAGACTTTTATATAATCCGCCACGGTATCTTTGTCCGGTATGAGATACATCGGATTCCCGGATTCGATTGAGGTTGCGACGACGATAAATGTTTTGCCTTGTTGTTCAAGCCGGGCAAACATATCTGCAGTATCGATAGGGTATTCTTTCATGCTGGCCTCCCAAAGCCAGTCAATGTCCATGAAGTGTCTGCCGCGCAGAAACCTCCATCCGTTGATAAAATCGCGGGTTGTCGAAAGATTCAGGTTGATATCGTAATTCCTGTCATTCTGGCCTGCAAGGTGCGAGGCAAGATTGCATGCACCTGCAGAAACACCGATATACAGGTCGAAGGGATCAAAGCCTGCACTGCCGAATGCATGGAGCACCCCGGCGGTGAACATGCCCCTCATACCCCCTCCCTCTACGACGAGCGCCGATTTTACGGGTTTATTATTCATGGATTGGCGATAAGGGGACAATGGTTGAACAGAGCGCGTTATAAAATAAACCTGTATCCCACCATTAACTCAAAGCCGCCGACATCGATGTTCGTACCGAGGTCGCTGAAGTACGCTGTTTGGCTGATCGGTATCGAAATCTGCGCGGTAACCGCACCGTTATACCCGGCCATAAAGTCGGCTCCTCCTACGATTTCCATTCCAACACCGCTGCCGCTTGTGTTTGCGGAAGCACTGTACCCGCTGCTGTACCCGCTGAAGGTGAATGTTGGATAATTGGCTACCATGCCGAGTCCGGCAAACGGAATAACTACACCAGCAGGCAGGGTAACGAGTGCATCAAGTTTGAATGCAACATCGCTGAAATAGGCGGTATCGGACGCAGAACCGACATAATTACCGTATGAGTCATACACACTGTAGGTCTGGCTTGCACTGGAAACACCTATATAATCCAGTTCTCCTGCTAAAGCGAAATAATCTCCGAAATTGACGCGCCCGTCTACTCCCAATCCTAATCCAGGGCTGAAATCTTTTAAACCGTTCGAGTTGCTGTTCGGGAAAAAACTGAAAAACTTCACCCCTACGGATCCGTTGCCTTCCGGATTCCCGCTCCAGTATTGTGCCGAAGCCAGGGAAGGGAACATAAATCCCAAAGCCAGGATAAACACGGACATTGCGGTGAGTTTTCTGAAAATCGTCTTTTGTGTGAGCATTTTTCCTCCTTGTACTTTCCAATGTGGTTACGCATAATTCATCATGAAAACAGGGGGTCTGTCAACGGGAATTATGTGTTCACCGCTGTATACAGCGCGGTTCTTCAATTATAATTTATATCCGATCTTTCTTAAAAAAATTCTTTTCTGGTGCTGCGGTCCGTGTCTGTTTCTACCCCTTTCGGAGGAAATCCGTCTATCACCCCAAGAATACCGTTGCCCTGCTGTGTTGCTGCGACAATAACTTCGACGGGGTTTGAGGTGGCACAGTATAGAGTGCATACCTCGGGGCAGTTTTTGATCGGATTGAGCACGTTTATGGGATAAGCGTCCTTGAGCACCACGCAGAACACATGTCCTGCACCTATGTCCTGCAGGATTTTGACGCATGTCCGTATCAGTTCAGGATCATTTCCCTCTGTACGTATCAGACACGGTCCGGACGCCTCGGTAAAGGCCACACCGAACTTCGCTTGCGGTACTGTTGTCGCTATCACCTCATAGAGGTCTTCTGCTGTTTTGATAAAATGGGTCTGGCCGAGTATGATATTGCAGTCCGCCGGTATACTTATCTTTACAACCTTTAAATCCATAGTCCCTCCGTTTTGATTCACCTTTCGGGAATCCTTGTTGCTCTTTTTTTGATCTACCGGTTTTGTTACTATAGCTAAGAATAAAGATCAACCTAAGAGCCAGGACGGACACACGGACCCATGCATAAGCTTACCGGCTGGTTGCCGTGAACAGCACGTGGTATCATTGCATTTTTTTTGGATTATATTATAGAATTAAGGCACGGGGTAATTATGGAATCAGTCAGGATAGCCGGCACAAATATCAAGGTGTCAAGGATAGGCATCGGTACATGGGCCATAGGCGGATGGATGTGGGGCGGAACAGACGAGCGGACATCCATAAAAACCATACTAACTGCACTCGAATCCGGCATTAACCTCATCGATACCGCGCCTATATACGGGTTTGGCCGTTCAGAGGAAATCGTCGGAAAAGCGCTTGCAGAGTACAAAAAAAGAGACAAGGTGATCATTGCAACAAAAGCCGGGCTTGAATGGATCGACAACAGGGTATGGCGTAACTCGAGCAGGTCGCGCATACTCAAAGAAATCGATGATTCACTGAAACGCCTTGGAACGGACTACATAGATATCTACCAGATCCACTGGCCTGACACCGCTGTTCCGTTCGAAGAAACCGCAGAGATACTGCTGGAACTCTACCGGCAAGGCAGGATCAGGGCAATCGGTGTCAGCAATTACTCCCCGGAACAGATGGACGCGTTCAGAAAGACCGCCGTGCTCAATACCGCACAACCCCCGTACAACATATTCGAAAGGAACATAGAAAAGGACATTCTGCCGTACTGCATGAACAATCATATAACAACGCTTGCATACGGTGCCCTCTGCAGGGGCCTGCTCAGTAACAGGATGAGGCCGGATACAAGTTTTAAGGGGGATGACCTGCGCAAGGTCGACCCGAAGTTCAAACAGCCGCGCTACGGGCAATACTTGAAGGCCGTTCAGGCGCTCGATGAGCTGGCAATGAAAAATTACGGGAAACGGGTCATACATCTCGCCGTACGGTGGATTCTCGATCAGGGTGCCGACATAGCACTCTGGGGTGCACGGAGACCGGAACAATTGGATCCGATCAAAGAAATCACCGGTTGGTCGATCAACGAGAATACGAAAAAGGCCATCGATAAAATCCTCAAGGACACGATCGAAGATCCAGTAGGCCCGGAATTCATGGCACCGCCTGTACGAAAGCGGGAATAGCTTATCGCACTAAATCCCTCACGGAACTATGCACGGATATGGACATTCAAGCGCCCCGGTGCTGTGCTATAACGTTATAAACCACAAGCCGCACGACACTAAAATGATCGACGATATCTTTGTGACGATGGAGGACCTGGTAATGTCTTCTTTTATAATCCCGGGGAACCAGAGGGAAAGCATGAGTCCGAAGAGGAAAACAAACAGGGGGATGGTCCCTCCGAGGACGGCGACCAGAGAGACAAGCCCCAGCGTTATCGCATAAAAATTGCTCACCCTGCCGGCGATATAAATAAGTTCGTTGATATTCAGGATTGACCACGTACCCGCCCCGATATCCCTGATCTGTGCAAGCACCCGTGTTTTGTACAGGAAAAAAAGGATGGTGGCTCCGATGGCAACGCCGAAAAACTCCAAGGCGAGCGCGTCCCAGAAAGTCTGTATGATGACCACGAATTTGAACATGACCGCCGGCAGGGCCCAGAGTATGCTCGCGAGCAGGACCCACCAGAATGCCTTCCGTATTTTGAAGATTCCTGCGTCCGTCTTGTGCATCGAGACGATGAAGCTCCCGGACAGGATCAGGAGAAAGCCGAGCAGCTGTCTGTGCGTCAGGGTCTCTCTGAGGAAGACGGAGGACAGAAGCAGGACAAAGACCGGCATGGACTGGAACAGCGGGGAGATCCTCGAGGCGTCCTCGAGGGAGAGGGCCTTAAAATAGGGGATAAGTGCTAATTCAACCAGGACCCCGGAAAGCAGTAAGACACCTGCCTGCAACGGTCCGGTTATGGAGAGCCCGCGGATGAGGACGATTATCAGGGCGAACAGAAGATCGATCCACCCGCCGAATACGGTCAGTGCAAGCGGGTCCCTGACTCTTTTCTCGATAAGGAATTTATCAAAGAGATTTGAGACTGCGAAGAGTACATTGGCAATTATGGCAAATAGTATCCACAGCATAGATTCGATTGTTTTACAGTTTGTACGGCAGAGGCTCATGTCTGTCAAACAAAGCCGCGGCGGCACGAAGGCGCGTCCGGCATAGAATAGGAAGAAGGGTTACAAAAGGGGACCGTTGACATCATCCCACAAGGATTGGCTGATTCTTACGCAGGGTGGGGTGATCACAATAGGGGATCACAGTGGGTGATGATAGCATCGCAGGTATCAGCAGGCTGATTGAAAAAAGCTGGGAGTGGGACTTGAACCCGCAACCTGCGCATTACGAATGCGCTGCTCTACCAATTGAGCTATCCCAGCGATGTACGACTATTGTATTGCAAAAATACGGACCTACGTCAAGCAGTGCGCTTTATGGACTGTACCGCGAGCATACTATCT
>JAMDCL010000017.1 GCA_023489065.1 Deltaproteobacteria bacterium
ATTACAAACTTGTCCAGCTCGACAAAGCTGCCCTTATCGAGCAGGATGTCGATGCGCTCCCGTGCAGTGAGCTTGCCGGCCTGGTGTTGTTTTTCGATACGCGCCTCTCCCCCGCCAAGCTCAGCCTGCTTGTTCATTTTTTCGAGTTCTTTTATACGCTTTTCATGGGACATGGTTCACCCCGTTAAAAAATATATAAGGGAATTTTGGAGGTTATGCAAGGAAAAGGCACGGACAAGCGCAGGTAGAACGGACAAAAAGGGTGTTCGTCAAAGAACAAAGTACTGCAGAGAAGCATCCGGTGAACCGGTAGATCGACTATTGACATAACTATTATAATTGCTATAGTTATCATAATTGGAGGTAACTATGACAAAGGACTTGACTGCTTTAAAAATGAGAGGGAATTTAGGAGAAATCCTTGAAGAAGTCTACTATAAGGGACAAGAATTTATAATCAAGCGAGGCAAAAAACCGATGGCTGTTTTAATTTCTTTAGATGAGTTCGAAAATCTTCGAAAGCAAAGAAAAACCGATATGGCAATTTTTGATAATATCAGATCAAAAATATATTCTTCGGCAAGTATAAAAAAAGATGTTGAGGAGGCAATGAAGGCGGTACGCAAGGGTGTATAGAGTAGTTATTGATACCAATGTACTCATAAGCGGTATCATCCAGCGGAGTGGATTCCCTTTCAACGTTATAAAGCTATGGGAAAATGCGTATGTGGTAATAATAACATCACTTGCAACAATAGAAGAAGCGGAAAGAGTTTTGCATTACCCAAAGATAAAGAAAAACTATAAACTTACCGACGAAGATATAAATCACATACTATCAAATCTGTTTAAGTATTCTGTTTTTGTAGAAAACCTTTCAACATTAAACATTATAAAAGAAGACCCCGCAGATAATACTATTCTGGCTACAGCTATTTCCGGTAAAGCTGACTACATAATCTCCGGAGATGCGCATTTATTAAACTTAGACAACTTCAGAGGAATAGATATTGTTACACCAAAAAGATTTTGCGAAATTATGGGAAAGCTAAAAGAGCAAAAGAAATTGTGACACAGTTGCGATAACGTGGAAAACACATTTTTTCGGTCAACCCTCTTTCATTCTCTATATCAGGTGGATATGAAAAAATGGATTGCTTCATCATTTCAGTTCTTGTAATGACCAGCCGGGAAAACGGGTTACTCCTTAAGCGCCGGTATTTGTGCGGTTACCCTGCCGGTTGAAGGATCGTAATCATACGACATACCGCCAACCGGCTCCGGCAGCTTGGCGATGATCCCCTTTTCCACAAGTTCGTAAAGATCTGAAGGAAATTTGTGAAAGCGCTTTTTATAGGTTTGCACAGCCTGGTTGAGTATATCAACTCGCTTTTTCTGCGTGAGCACTGCAATGTTGTTTCTTGCCGCATCTATAATAAACTTATTATCGGACATTTTTGCAATGGCTGCCCAAATCTCTATGCCCTGGTCCGGCAAGGCGAACTTGCCCATCGCATAAGGTGCGAATGTTTTATACATTTCCGGCATATCGGGCAGTGTGTTGGCAAGGCTGAAATACTTGTACGCGTTTTCATAGTCTTGTTTCATAAAGTATATAAACCCGAGTTCAAATGCCGGCTTCCAGTTTTCCGGATTATTCTTTATGCCTTTTTGGGCAAGTTCAATGCCTTCTTTTTTATCGTTTGCCCACGTTGCGAGGAAGAAAGAGCCAAAGTTGTATGCATCGATGAACCTCGGATCAAGGGATGTTGTAATATCAAGGATGTGATAAAGGTACGGGAATGCATTGTCCGTTATCAGATGCTGGCCTATGTACTGAACAGACCTTATCCAGAATATGTCTGCAAGCAGGTTGTTGTATCCGAATGCTATGTTTTTTATAAAGCTTGTTTTCGGAAAATAGAACAGATCGGGTATAGGATTGGCGTTCTCCGGGGATGTCCGGTCTATGAGTTTACCGAGTGGGTAGAGGGAAAAAACCAGCAGAAGGAAGATAAGGCTAATCATTATTTTTTTAATTAAGTTATTCATGTCATTATTGTTCTATCGTTGGAAGCGCGGGTATACGTCGAAGCCAGGCCGGGCAATCCCTGTGCGTGTAGATTGCTTCGTCATTCCCTTCCTCGCAATAACAGGATACCGGCATCACCGCATCTCCTTCCTGTTGAAAACGCCGATGGACAGCATCAGCATAATGGCAATGTAAACAAACGTATAGACTATAAGCATCAGCAGGTGGCCGGTAGAAGGTACAATGCCATAGATAGAAAGATCCCTTAAGTTAAGATTCCCAAAATTCGGGAGTATGTAATACAGCGCTCGCAGCAATACCTTTGCAACTTCACTGTTCACCTTATCCACCAGAGATTGGAACGTATCAAGTCCGTTCCCTATGATATAAACAAAGAACGTTATAATGGATGAAACAATGGGCGATGTAAATGTGGAAAAGAATAAAGTAATGGCAATGACAATAAGCATAGAAAGATACGAATAAACAATGGCAAGGACAATATCTGCGGTAAAGATTGTTTTGATGGACCACTGGGTATAATAAACATTCCTGTTAAAAGAGAACAGGATCGCAAAAAAGATTATGGACATAAAGATGGTGACAACACCGACAAGGGAACCAAGCCCGAGGAACCTGCCTATCAGATATTCGGACCTTTTGATGGGTTTTGTAAGGATTGTGTAAATGGTTTTCTGCTCAATGTCTTTGTAGACAATGGAAGCACCCATGAATATCGCTATCAATACGCCGAAGATCATGATGCTTGCAAGACCCACGTCCTGTGTGACCTTGATGTACTCGCCCATGCTAAGTGCCGCAAGGCCGTATGATGCAAACATCATGAGCAATGCGAATAGCAATAAAAGATAGAGGATGCGCTCCCGTATACCTTCTTTAAACCCTGTTGATGCAATGGCAAAAATCCGTTTAAACATTAATTCTCCTTTTGATTTCTTATGTTGCGGTTTGAATTATCAAGCAAAGAGACCTCACCTTCATCCTCTCCTAAGAGGAGAGGAAATCAACCTTGCCGTATATCCTTCCCCTTTTAGGGAAGGCAGGGATGAGGTCTTTCTCTCTACCACCGCATAAATACGACCACTGCCTTCTCTTGTCATTCTGAGTGACACCGAACGCGCCGCTCAGCAATCCATTCTTGTCATTCCGCACTTGATGCGGAATCCATTCTTTTCTTTTTGGATTCCTGCTTTCGCAGGAATGACATTCGTACCCATTAATTCTCCTTAATCATATTCTCTACAGCCCGGCAACCAGCGACAATCAATATATCTTCCATATAAAGGAAATGGGTAGAACTAATGAAGTTTTGTCGGAACTTA
>JAMDCL010000072.1:0-3003 GCA_023489065.1 Deltaproteobacteria bacterium
CATGGAGGAAGAAAGGTGTTGATCTGTGGACGTCCCATCATCATGAAGAGGCGCTCAAGGCTTTTGAGAAGGCGATCGAACTGAATCCAAACATTTCAATGGCATGGCGTGATAAGGCAGATGTTTTTTTTTCTCTTAAAAGATATGAGGAGGCATTGGCAGCGTATGAGGAGGTGCTGAAATTAGATCCGACCGACGAAAAGGCCTTTATTAACAAAAATCTGATTATTGGTTATATCCACCGCTATAAGGAAGCAGGAGAGGCCTTTAATAAGAAAATCGCATTAAATCCGAATGATGCAAAGGCATGGTATGATAAAGGATGTGTCCTTGTTTCCGTTGATCGCAACGAGGAAGCTCTCGATGTATTCAATAAAGCAATTGAACTGGATCCTGCTGATGCGGCGATTTGGGATATTAAAGGACTCGTTCTTATCATGCTTGAACGCAGCAATGAAGCGCTCCAGTCATTCGATAAAGCAATAGAATATAATCCGGATTTTTCAAATGCGTGGCGTAATAAAGCATTCCTGCTCGATTCTATGGGTCGTTATGAAGATGTAGTACAAATGTGGGATAAGGCGATTCAGCTACATCCTGATTATTCACAGGCATGGTTCAACAAAGGAGTTGCTCTCAATTCCGTCGGTCGCCATGAGGAAGCGTTAACGGCATACGACAAATCCATTGCATTAAATCCAGATGATGCTGCAGCTTGGAATAATAAGGGTATTATCCTTCATAATCTTTTACGCCATCCGGAAGCATTAAAAATGTTCGACAAAGCAATTGAGCTGGACCCGGATTATGCAGAGGTCTGGTATAATAAGGGGATCACTCTTTCTGCTTTCTATCGCGATAAGGAAGCATTGAAGTCATTCGACAAAGCAATCGCGTTGAGCCCGGACAATGAACAGGCGTGGTTTGCAAAGGGACGTATGCTTAAACGTTTGTGCCGATTTGATGAAGCGTTGGCATCGTATGATGAGGCAATCGCTATAAACCAAAACTCTTCGAAGGCATGGGCTTATAAAGGTGAAACCCTTTGGGTAGTTAAGCGCTTTGAAGAAGCACTTGTAGCATACAATAGGGCGATAGAAATAGACCCGCATAATGCAATGGCTTTGCAGGGCAAATCAATCGTTCTTCGTCTTCTTGGGCGCATTGAGTAAAAAGGCAAGAGACTGGAGTTGGGGCCACTCATTTGACAAATGACATTAAGACAGGGGGCTTCAAAGACAGTTTGCGCAGGAATTAAACCTACTGAAGGATTGAAGTTCCCGTGTTGTTTGTACTGCGGCGTTGATTGTAGTAAGTATTTTTTATGAACTCCATAGCTGCGTTCTTTACCATTATGATCCTGTCCGCAGGCGTATGGCAGAACCCTTGTGCAACAAAGGCTGTGCCGTTCCTGTATATCTCCCATGACAAAGCATCCGTTGTCACCCTTGAAAGCAGACGTGTCGTTGCGGTACACGGAGACACCTTCACGTATAACCTTGGCACAGAGCAGATTTTTATTACCGTAGATAGCTTTGCTGCTCATTCCTTCCTTAAAGATGTGCTCGCCGGCAGATGTTCGGCATCCCTGCCGGTAAAACTTATTCCTCTCAGACTCAGTCCCTTCAACATGCAATTCAAAACAACCGGTGTACATTAAGTAATAGGAATAGGGGAAAACGAGGGGTGCGTCCTTGAAATGTGAAATAGGTTAACAAGCAGGTGTAACGGAAAAATGAGGGACAGCATTTGTTTTAAATTATCGCCCCTTGCCCCTCTTATATTAAGAGGGGTAACACGGAAGGGGATGACGTAAACGGAAACAAGCAAGGAGTGTTGGGTGGAAAGGATAATGGGCTACCTTTGACATTGGACATTGAGGGGCAGAGGAACAGCGGTGCGTTTTAGCGATGTGTTTTGTAGGGGTAAAAATGGACAAGCAAGAATTGATAAGTAAGCAAAAAGACGAAAAGGAAGATGAGTAAATATGGCTAAGAAGATTAGCGAACTTGGACAAGATAAGGTTGTTATTTACCGTTCAAAATACGGTCATGCAGAGATCGAGGTAAAGCTCGAAAAAGATACGCTATGGCTTACACAATCACAAATTGCTTCTCTTTTTGGTACTCAGAGGCCAGCAATTACAAAGCATTTGAATAATATATTTAAATCCGGTGAATTGGATAAGGAATCAGTATGTTCCATTTGGAACGTACTGCCGCTGACGGTAAAAAGTATTGGACGCAATACCATTGTTGCTCTTTCCTTGCTTGTTGCAAGCAGTTCTCCCAATGAGAAAGAAACTATGATAAATATTATTACGAATTTGCTAAAAGGATGACGAGTCCACAATTTATTTTCTCAGCGTAAAATAGTAATGAATAGGTCCAGAAATTGGGATGCGGAACGGTAATGCTCTATTGCTTTTCTGTGGTCAGCCTCTTCAGGGTATTCTCGTACACCTTCAGATCACTGTCCGAGAACAGTACGAATCTGACGAGCGACAGCCCTGTATTCGTTTTGACAAAATCAAGCACCGTGGTGAGGGCAACGTACGCTGCCTGGTCAATCGGATAACCGTATATCCCGGTGCTTATGGCAGGGAAGGCGATGCTTTTCAGTTTTTGGCTCACCGCAAGCTCAAGGCTCGTTTTATAAGCTCCGGCCAGCAGCCTGTCCTCGCCGTGCTTGCCATCATGGTACACCGGTCCTACCGCATGGATAATATACCGCGCCTTCAGGTTACCCCCTGATGTAATGACCGCACTGCCCGTAGGACAGCCGCCAATCTTCCTGCACTCTTCCATGATTATCGGGCCGCCTGCCCTGTGGATGGCCCCATCAACGCCGCCTCCTCCTGCGAGTCTCGAGTTTGCTGCATTGACAATTGCATCGGTCTGCTCCAGGGTAATATCACCCTTTACGAGGGACAGTACCGTGTTTCCGGTGGTTAATTCCATGTCCGCGACTGCTTTTTTACCGTCGTTGCCAATACTCTGAAAC
>JAMDCL010000072.1:3013-3359 GCA_023489065.1 Deltaproteobacteria bacterium
AATACGGGTCGCCAAGGTGTGGGCCTCGAGGCCTTCTACCCTCCCGATTACTCCCGCATGTTGCGCAAGCCTTAAAAAACCGTTTTCTCTGACCTCGAGGAGGGTTGTCCTTTTCATGAAATCGTACACGCCAAGCCCGGACGAAAACCTTGCGGACCCCATGGTCGGAAGCACATGGTCGGGGCCTGCCACATAATCCCCAAGCACCTCGGGCGTGAATGCTCCGAGGAAAACGGCTCCGGCATGCCTGACAAATTTAAGATATTCCTGCGGTTTTCTTACCGCAAGTTCAAGGTGTTCCGGTGCGATCATATTGGCAACATCCATTGCGCGTTTCTGAGTATTG
>JAMDCL010000152.1 GCA_023489065.1 Deltaproteobacteria bacterium
CGCCTTTTTTGGATAAAAGGAGTCCTCCCTCTATAGCAACGAAAAGGTACAGAAACGTATAGATGCTGTCGATGCCCCCGGTCGCTATAACCAGGGCAGAAACGAAGACAGCGTCCCATGCTGTTGCTATGTATGCTATGCCTGCGAGGTTCTTTTGTTTTCTTAAGAAGACCAGTTCGGCAATACTGACGATGTACAGGACAACGACAAGGATAATGAGCGGGGAGAGCCATGGGGCGCTGTGGAAGATGATTTTATGCTGATAGGTTAACGCCGCTCCGCCAACAAGGATTGTAACAATGATAATCCGTAACCACGTAGCCCAGGAGAGCCTGTTTAAAAGCTCCTGCTGTTCTATTGAGAATTCATCGGGCTGCTTTGCTACGGCATTGCTCATTAATGAACGGTACTTGCGATCTTGAAGATCGGCAGATACATTGCGACAACCAGTCCACCAATAATAACACCGAGGAACACGATCAAAAGAGGCTCTATCAGGGATGTCATCGCAGCCACGGCAGAGTCCACCTCTTCGTCATAGAAGTCCGCTATCTTCGACAGCATCGCATCCATATTACCGGTGGCCTCTCCAACGGATATCATCTGGACCACCATACCCGGGAAAACCTTGGTCTGGCCGAGGGGCTCGGCAATGGTTTTACCGGCAGCGATACTCTCCCGTGCTTTCATGATCGCGTTTTCTACGACCTGATTACCGGAGGTACGGGCAACAATCTCCAGTCCGTCCATGATAGGAACACCGCTTGATATCATCGTCGACAATGTTCTTGTAAACCGTGCGACCGCATTCTTACGTATGATATCGCCGAAAACGGGCATTTTTAATAAAAGTCCGTCTATGACCAGCTTGCCATTCCCCGTACGATAATAGGCGCGGACGGCGAAGTAAACGGCTATCATGCCGATGATGATGTAGAATATATAGTGCTTCAGAAAATTGCTCAGATCCATAACGAATTGGGTTGGAGCCGGCAGCGCCGCGCCGACATCCGAGAACATCTTTGCAAAGACAGGGATGACGAAGAGGAGAAGAATAGCAACAGCACCTGCTGCAACGGACATAACAACAATAGGGTATATCATTGCTCCCTTTACCCTGCCTTTTAATTTTTCCGCCTTTTCAATGTACGTCGCAAGCCGTGCAAGAATTGCATCGAGCATACCGCCGACCTCACCAGCTGCCACAAGGTTGGAATACAGGGAATCGAAGGTATCCGGATGCTTTTTGAGTGCAGCTGCAAACGTCGAACCGCCTTCGATGGACGACTTTATATCTTTAATGGTTTTCTGGAATGTCTTGTTTTCCTGCTGGGATCCCAGGATGTCGAGGCACTGGACAAGGGGAAGACCCGCATCGATCATCGTTGCGAACTGTCTCGTAAAAATCGACAGCTCTTTTCCTCCAACCTTCTCTTTGAATATATTGAGCTTCCCGAAATCAAAGGCGGCTTTTTTTTCTTTTACATTGATGGGCCTGATATCCTGCTGCCTGAGCAATGCGATGACTGCTGATTCACTCTGCGCATCTATATTGCCCTTCACAACCTCGCCTGTTTTCTTCATACCTTCCCATGTAAAAACAGCCATTGTTTACCTCCGGTTAAAAACTTTTCTGAACGTTCTGCATCCTCGCCTGTGCCTGGACCGACGGCGGCAATGTTGTTCCCGCCTGCAGCATCTGTTTAAGCTCTTCAAGGTCTGTTGAATACATGGTTGCGTCGTCAACGGTGATAAGTTTCCTCTGATACAGGCTGAACAATGCCTGGTTCATGGTCTGCATGCCGAATTTCGCCTGTCCTACCTGCATGTGTGAATATATTTGGTGCACCTTTTCTTCCCGTATAAGGTTCCTGACTGCGGGTGTCGGTATCAACACCTCTGCTGCAAGGGCCCTTCCCGGCTGATTGTACTTCGGTATCAGCGACTGGGACAGAACACCTTCGAGCACAAACGAGAGCTGTGCCCTTACCTGCGGCTGCTGGTGAGGCGGAAAAGCATCGATAACCCTGTTTATCGTCTGGACCGCCGAATTCGTATGCAGGGTCGCAAGCACAAGGTGTCCTGTCTCGGCTGTATTTAAGGCGGCCTCGATGGTCTCGAGATCCCTCATTTCACCGATGAGCACCACATCCGGGTCCTGACGCAAAATGTATTTCAACGCAGTTGAAAAATTCTTGGTATCTGCCCCGACTTCCCGCTGGTTTACCACGCAATTTTTATGCGGATGCAAATACTCGATGGGATCCTCTATGGTAATGATATGTTCGTGTCTGTCCTCGTTTATTTTCGCTATGATGGAAGCGAGTGTCGTGGTTTTTCCGCTGCCCGTGGGTCCTGTAACCAGGATTAAACCCCTTGCCTTCTTCGTAAGTTCTGAAACGACAGGCGGCAGGCCAAGCTCTTCAAAACTCAAAATCTTGAAGGGAATAGTACGGAATGCCCCTGCGACTGCGCCTCTCTGCATAAACATGTTCGCCCTGAACCTGCTCAAGCCCTTTACCCCGAAAGAAAGATCCAATTCGTTGTCCTGCTCAAATTTCTGCTTCTGGGCATCCGTCAGTATGCTGTAGCAGAGCTGTTTTGTTTCGGTTGCGGTCAGAGGCGGCACTTTCAACGGCGTCAATTCGCCGTCAATTCTCAACTGCGGGGGACTGCCGGTCGTGACGTGCAGATCGCTTGCCCCTTTCTCTATCATTACTTTCAACAACTGGTGCAGATTAAAACTCATTTCCACCTCCGGTTTAATCTTTTGCCGTAACCCTTACGACTTCATCTATCGTCGTCAGACCCTTTTTAAGCAAGTCTATCGCGCTCTGCCGCATCGTCATCATCCCGAGCCGTATGGCTTCCTTCTTTATTTCATTAGCAGATGCACCTGCCAATATCAACTCCCGTATTTCTTCTGCGATAGTGAGGATTTCGTAGACCGCTATCCTGCCTTTGTATCCGGTATTACTGCAGGCATTGCAGCCTTTCCCTTTGTAGGTCTTGGTGGTTTTGGCCTCTGCCTCGGGCATGCCGATATCGATGAGAAACTTTTTCTCGATTTCGATCTCTTCCTTGCATTTTTCGCATATTTTTCTCATCAACCTCTGTGCAAGTATCGCATGAACAGACGAAGCGACAAGGAACGGTTCAATACCCATGTTCAGCAGCCGGTTGATTGTACTCGGGGCATCGTTCGTGTGAATGGTCGACAGGACAAGGTGGCCGGTCAGCGCTGCTTTCACTGCTATTTCCGCGGTTTCATAATCCCGGATCTCTCCGACCATGATGATATTGGGGTCCTGCCTGAGAAACGACCGCAACGATGCCGCAAAATTCAACCCGATTTCTTCGTGCATCTGTACCTGATTAACACCCGGTATATTGTACTCGACCGGGTCCTCGGCGGTGGACACATTTTTGGAAACCTGGTTCAGTTCTGAAAGCGCGGAATAAAGCGTCGTGGTCTTCCCGCTGCCGGTCGGTCCTGTCACGAGGACCATACCGTACGGTTTGTGTACGGCATCTTTAAAATCCTTGAGCTGCTTTTCGTTGAACCCCAGCTTCGTCATATCGAGCTGAAGGTTCGATTTGTCCAGCAACCGGAGAACAATCTTCTCCCCGAACAGTGTCGGCAGGACCGACACACGGAAATCTATGTCCTTCCCGTCCGCATACCGTATCTTGATCCTTCCGTCCTGCGGCCTTCTCCTCTCGGCTATGTCCAGTTTTGACATAATCTTTAATCTGGATGCTATGGCGTTTTTCAGAGAAATGGGCGGCTTCATTATTTCGTACAACATTCCGTCTATTCTGAACCGGATCCTGAAAGCTTTCTCATAAGGCTCTACGTGTATGTCGCTTGCTCCCTTTTTAATCGCATCATTCAGGACCGAGTTTACCAGCTTGATGACCGGGGCCTCTTCACTTGCCTTCTCGAGAGTTTTTACGTCGATATTGTCATCATCACCGATGACCTCATATTCCTCTGCGGCCTCGTCCATAATCTCCTGATAATCCGTCGACACTTCAAAATATTTCTCTATGGATTTCTTTATGGCGGTTTCTGTTGCCGCAACGAATTCGACATTGTATCCGGTCAGGAATTTAATCTCGTCGATAACGGACAGGTTGGTCGGATCGGACGTCGCAACGATGAGCGTTGAACCGGTCTGGTTGACGGGGACAATAAGATGTTTTCTCGCTATGTTCTCGGGGATCTTCCTTACGACTTCTTTATCTATTTCGAATTCATCGAGATTGATAGCCGGAACATTGTACTGTTTACTCAGGAAAGACAGCAGTTCCTCGTCCGTGACAAACCCCAGCTTCGTAAGGCTCGACCCGAGTCTTCCGCCTCCGGCCTTTTGTTCTTCTATAGCTTTTTTAAGCTGTTCGGGCGTTATTAAGTTTTCCTTAACGAGCAGCTCTCCCAATCTCGACGTCATGGCATTATCCCCCTTGAACTCTGTTTTGTTATGAGTATACGGAAAACTTGCCAAAGTGTCAAGGACGGACATCCAAGGTAAACATACGCCTTTCCGCAGGTATTACTCCTGTCAGGAATAGAAAGCCCTGTTGAGAATTAATTTATTTATGCTTATTATAGAAAGTAATGGAAGATTCCGCTAAAATAGAAAATATTACCATATTCTGGGGAAGGCACAAAGGGCCCCTGATCTATTCCAACACATTTGTCGTAGAAACCGGGCATTCTCCGGTCATCATTGATCCCGGAGGTGAGTCCGAAGAGCTGAAAAAATTGAGCAGCGAAAAGGCCTTCATCGTCAACACGCACTTTCACGGGGATCACCGGAGGATGAATTATCTGTTCACCAAGAGTGATTTTTTCGCGCCGGAACTCGATGCTCCGATGATCGAAAGTCATGAGCAGTTTATCAATGCCGTCGGCATAACGGACAAGGTGCTGCGCGAGCAGTGGCTCCATGTCGTAAAAACCATCTACAACATTACCGAACATAAAATAGCGGGCACGTTCAGGGACAGTGAACACGTTATAGATAAATCGTACGGGATAAAGGCCATTGCGCTGCCCGGTCATACCCGCGGACACAGCGGATTGTATTTCGAAAGTGCTTCGCTTACCCTGATCACGGACATAGACCTTACGGATTTCGGACCATGGTACGGCAACGAGGTTTCGGACATCGATGACTTCCTTGCATCCATAGATAAAGTACGGCAGCTGCACTCGAAGTACTTTATAACTTCACACTCCAACAAGATATACACGCGGGATGAACTGCTGCCACTGCTTGATAGATTTGCCGCACACGTTAAAAAAAGGGACAGGGCGCTGACGGAGCTTTTGGAAACCAGGGGCACGCTGTCCATGGACGAGCTTGCAACGTTCGGCATTGTTTATCCTAAAAATTCGCTGGCGAACAATCCTGCTCTATTGTTTTTCGAAAAAAAGATGCTTGAAAAACACCTCAAGAAGCTGGGTATAAGAACAGGGGTTTGATTCTCCAGCCCCCCTATAAACCCCGCTATTTTCCCATGATACATTCAGTTTGTGAAATATTGATTACCAAAGGACATACTCTTTCTCACAGACAGACCACTTTGAAACAACGTGACCAATGCACCCGCAGTATGATAAAGAGTATAGACAGAAAGGAGCAAAGATATGAAAAATAACGGTATGTTAGGCGGTGTTTATGGTATGGCTTTTATCGGGGCATTGGTATATTACCTCCAGCACGCAACCACGCTCTGGTCAGGGATACTCGGTATTTTCAAAGCGTTGTTCTGGCCCGCTGTACTGATGTACAAGCTCCTCGGGTTTTTGAAAATGTAGAGGCACAACCCCGCAAGGATGCTTTGATTGAATGCGTTCGCGCGTTTAAAACACGCAACCCGGTTTCTTGTTTGCTTAAAATCTTTCGCCGTGATAACTAGAATACTTATATAAACAAACGGTACGTATGGGGGGATAATGAAGACATACAAGGTTGTTTCGGCAGGAATACTCTTGCTGACGGTAGCATTGTTTTCTTATGGGTGCGGATCGAGCGGGAGCAACAATACAAAGAGCGTCACGCTTGGACAGGGATGCAATCCCATATCAACTGACGATTGCTTTTTACCGTACCCGTCTTTTTATTATTTAACACCTGATTCTTCGACTGCAACAGGCTGGCGTGTAGATTATCCGTCCGGGGTTCTGCCGGCAACAAGCAGCGGCATAGCGCTTAATCCAGCACCATTCAACACGGAAGACGGATTCAGCCCTGCAAGCCAGATCCTCGTGTACTTCGCCCAGGGTGTCACACCAACATCCCTGCCGTCACAGAATGATCTTGCCGCTTCCACGCTAACAACAAGCCCCATACAAATCATCAATTTTACAACGGGCACGCGGGTGCCCTTGTTCGCGGAGGTGGATGCGAATGCTCCGTCCGTTCAACAGCAGGGGATGATCATACGCCCCATGATCAGGCTGAATACGTCGACACATTATGTCGTCGTTATTCTCAACACCGTAAAGGATATCAACGGAAACCCTCTGAAGGCACCGGTACCGTTTGTTTATCTGAGGGACGGCATCCCGACGAACAACAGCATCGTGGAAGGTATCAGGCCCCATTACGCGCAACTATTTACCTTCCTTACGTCTCAGGGCATCAACAAAAACGATATCGTGCTTGCATGGGACTTCACGACTGCATCAGACAAGTTCCTTACCGCTCATCTGTTAACAATGAGAGATACGGCACTGACGATGATAACGAACCCAACGATCGGTATCCCTTATTCGTTTTCAACAATAACAACCTTTACCCCTGGAACGAATACATACCTGTACAAAGAACTTATCGGCGAGTTTACTGCGCCTACATTCCTTGATTCAAACGGATACCTTGTAACGGACAGCACCACGGGACTGCCGAAGTATGTCGGTCAGGCACCCTACCCTCTGGTTGTCCACATACCCGCGTGTGTAACGGCCACGACCACATCGTTCCCCCTGCCGATCATGATCTACGGTCACGGCCTGTTCGGGAGTGCGCTTAGCGAAATGGACAGCGGTTATCAGGAAAGCCTGATAAACCAGCTTTGCATGGTACAGATCGGCACGGACTGGATAGGATTAAGCAGTAATGACGTGGCGAATGCAGCCATTGCGATCGGTAATTTCAACAAGCTCGGGTTAATCACAGACAAAATCCAGCAGGCACAGATCAATGTTGTCGTTATGGCAAGGCTCGCGCTGAATGCACTCAGGAGCGACCCGGAATTGCAATACAACGGAAATCCCATTATCGGCAGTACGATCTATTACTATGGCATCTCAGACGGCGGGATCCAGGGTGCAACCTTTATGAGTATCGACCCTGACATAACAAAAGGCGTACTCGGCGTAGCAGGGTCTACTTGGAGTCTTATGATCCAGAGAAACCCGGAGTACAATATGCTCGAGTCCGTTATGGCAGGCTCATACCCGAATGCGCTGGACCGCATGAAGCTGTTGTCACTTTCTCAGTACGACTGGGACTTTGCTGACCCCATTACCTTTGCGCCGCATACGATCATGGCCCCCCTGGAAAATATGCCTCAAAAACAGATCCTGATCCAGGCAGGGATAAACGATTCCGAGGTGTCAAACCTTGCAACAAACCTGCTTGCCAGGACCATGGGACTCATAGGCCTACAAACCCTGCCGGTAGCCGTGTATGGCATAACCGAAACAACGGGGCCGCTTCCCTCGGCACTTACCTACTGGACAAACCTGTCTTACAACGGACAGGCATGCACCTATATTCCGCCTTCGACAAACCAACCGCCGTCAACGAATTCGACTCTGACGTCCTGCGTGCATGAGGCAGTAAGAAGATTACCCGAGGTCATACAGCAGCTCGGCTCGTTCCTCACCCCGGGCGGACAGATCACGCAAACGTGCGTTGCACCGGGCTGTCCGTATCAATAAGATGGCCGGCACATAACACCGGAAAATAGGCAAACTTTCTTGTTGCATGTTTTTGATTTAACCAGAAAAATACAACAAGGAAGTTTACTTATTCGCTCAATCCCGCGATCCACAACCCCCTCATTCCCCCTTGACAGGGGGAGACCTTACTTATCCCCTTGACAGAGAAAATCATTTCTTGGGGGGCTGAATTTTCTTCTTTTCATTTCCTCTCCTCTTAGGAGAGGATTAAGGTGAGGTCTATGGTCGTCTTCATGAGACCTCATCCGCACCCTTCCCTGCCGGGTGGGTACCCCATCGCTCATTGCATAAACTTCCTTGTTATTCAAACGCATGTTCCGGATTAACCCCATTCTACAAGCGCCTGGACAACGACCGATCTTGTGTCCTGATGTACGCCCTCTATGTAGTTTGTATGATCAGCACCTGCATTTTTTGACATGTTCATCATGACCTGCTCCTTGTATGTTGCCTCGTCCATGTAATTCACCTGGATGGTCTTTATGGTATTCGCAACGCTGAACGACGGATCGAAACAGTCCATAATCCAGTCGATATACCGTGCATTGTTCACGTGATAATTGACGTCGAGGTCATCCGGCAGCACTTGCCTTATATGGTTGAGCTCTATGTTGTCAAACGGCTTTATCTTTTCCAGTTGTTCTTCAAATGCATTGATCCCCTGGTTTTCAGGCAAGGTCACGGGCAATGATTGTATGCGCTGGGGCCTGCGGCTGTCTTTTTTAATCAGTAGCCATAAGGATGTAACGGAGATTAATTCATTATTGTTTGAGTCCAGAACAACAAAGTCCCTCAGTGCGAACAACCGGTCCTTGCCCTTGGGCCATGTTCTGATGGTGACTGTATCTTTCCATGCAGGCATGGTTTTTATCTTTAGCTTGATCCTCGACAAGACCCAGAACGTGCCGAACTTCTCCAGATCATGATATCCGACACCGAGGTCGTATGAATGGTTCACAGCGGCCTCCTGCATATAACTGAACAATGTGGACAGCTTCAATTTCCATCCGGGATCCACGTCATACGATCGGACGATAAAGTTTTGTTCCCAAACAGGTTTCATAAACGCCTCTTTTGATAGGGTATGACCTTTTTAGGGTCGATCTGCGTTTTCAGTCAATATTTTCAGCAGGACGGATGTACTTATTGCTCGGCGGTCGACCAAAAAAATGCAATAGGCAAATATCTTCCCCAGGCAAAGCTCAATTCTATATATGAGAGGGAAGAGTTGTTCGCCTCTGCTCGTAAAACAACGCTCTTTGGCGAACCGGATCTGTTGCCGATGAATCCCGTATCCCTCTTGCGGATAAGAAGCTGTCCACGCAGATTACTATGAAAGAATACCAAGCAGTTCGTTGGTGTTTCACTTCGCATCGTCTCAAACTCTTCCCTCTCTTGCTCATTACACAAACTTCCCTATTGCATTTGATGGGCTAATGGTTCTTTGGTTTTATAATGAGCTTCACATTGCGCTGATCGATCTCCTGCGTCTCATAGGTATATCCTTTTTCATCGAGCTTCGGATACAGAAACATGGGAACGCGTTCATGCTGCACCACCAGTCTCTTCGACGGATCGAGCTTTGCCATGGTCTCGAGGATCATTGCCATGGGACCCGGAGGTTCAAGTCCTCTGACATCAAGGTACACGGTGCCGCCTTCTTCTCTGATCCGATCCTTACGGTCTGCGTTTTCCTGCTGTGTTTCTTTGATCGCTTCCCTGTAAAACCATATCTTATAATGGTCGTCTGCGAGCACTTCGGTCTGGTGTTCAAAGCCCTTTTTCTTCAGCACATCGTACAGAGGTGCGGGCTCGAACAAGGTCTCCAGCACAAGCGCCTCGCCCTGTTTCACCTTTGCGACTGCCTGCATGATAACAGGAAAAGGCTCTCCGTGATTTTTCATGACCTCACGAACATCCAGGCTTGTGGTTCTTACGTGCCTTTGTTCTATAATGTCCTTAACGGGGTAAGAAGAAAGGTCCGCCTGTGACCTTTCATCTTCCCCGGCCGCCACGTCTGCATCTGATACCGTTTCTCCGATAGCGTTGTTCAGCAGTTTGATAAGCTCCGCAAGATTGACGCCGGCAACCTTCGAGGCGTGCCTGACGGTTGCAAGCCGCGCAAAGGTCCTTCGCATGATCGGGTTTTTTAAAAGCCCGAAGTGACTGTTATACGATGCAAGGACATCCACCAGCTCCGGATATTCCTTGATCATATCTATGATCTTTGTCTGCGGAGTAATCTTCATCTGAACCCCATGCGCTTCTTCGTTTCCGGTGCTATCCTGTCCGGGGTCCACGGCGGGTCCCAGACAACCTCTACCCTGATCCCGTTGACACCTTCCATGCGTTTGATAACGTTCTCAACGCCGTTTGTGATGCTCGTGTGTAAAGGACAGTTCCGGGTCCATCACCGCCTCAAGCGCTTTCAACACTTCCTGTTGTGTAGTCATACTTCCTCCTCACTTTCTCAACACATTTGCAATATTGTATAAAAACATAAGCGAACCCGAAAAGAACAACACACCGGATACAACGATGATGCTTGTTACATTCGCCATGATGCCCGCTGCCATGATCAGGATGCCTGCATTGAAAACGAACAACTGGATCCGGGTGAGCCGCTCGCTTATCATGTCCTTTGTCATGGGGACCTTTTCAAGACCTATCTTCGAACTGTACTTATTGTACCATTGCAGGAACGGTACGATCTTATGCATCATGCCAATGATATACATGCCCGCAAAACCGAAGAGCCCTAAAAAGACATAAAGCATCTCCATGCGGAAAGAATGCGGAAATGCAAGCATCCAGACACCGGTTATTCCGGCCATAAGCAGATATCCTGTCGCACAAATGGAAAACCAGAGAGCGGGCTCTATCTTCCTGCGCGTCCTCTGTTTATAGATCACCCGCATCTGGAGCATATAGCTGATGACGCCGATAAGCATGATAATCCCCCCTGCGAGACCAATCCAGTGGATACCGCTGATCTGCGGAATAAACAGGCGGAGCAAAAAATAAAGGGTAAGAAACAGCAGACCCGATACCAACATGACCAGTGATGTCCAGCCGTAAGACTCGTCATAGCCGTGGGACAGGACGAACATGGGGATAAGCTTGTATGAAAACCCGATCACGATAAAGCTGACCCACCCGATGCCAGCAAGGGCGATATGCAGGTACAACAGGTCCAGGGGATTGTAGGCAATGGTATGATGCAGCCCGAATGCGGCGAATGAACCGGTTATCAGGGTGAAGAACAAAAAGAGCAGTGCCGCAACGACAAACCAGACAGCGAGGTCCGGCTTCTTCATGCCATTTACCCCGATAGAGAGGGCATGCTGTCCCGACAGATTGTTCTTGCCATTTGAAATCCGCGGTGACTTGGGTCCATCGCCGTCTGCCGGATAAACTTTTCCTCTAAAGGGACGTATGGTGAGTGCGGCATCGAACAGAAACGCGATAATGGCGATGCCGACAATGCCTGCGCCGGGCTCGGCCGGTACGTTGGCCGCAAACGCGTAGACAAGCCATGCCACGCCGGCAAGATAGATATAATAAACCACTCTGGCAATGGCCTCGCTGAACAGGTTCCTTTCGGTGATAACCGGTACAAGCTGGAACATTGCACCCATGATGGTCATGGTTATCCAGCCGAGCGTCAGCAGGTGGGTCAGAGGCAAAAGGACCGGAGAGCTGTAGTAATGGAGGGTGAATGCCCCGGCCTTTACGATAATTCCCACGGACAAAACAATAAGTATCACCATACCCGTAAACAGGTACCGGTACGGCACGGTCAGTTTTGGAGATTTATCTGTTGCCAGCTGCATACTCTTATAATAGGCACGTGCAGACGAAATGTGTATGACAAAGATCATATCGGGAAGGCAGAGGAACGGCCGGGATGAGAATCAAGGGTAGAGAAATTTATGTTTCTATCCCGCACCCGCACGGGAGCAGATTGACCATTACTCGCCGATGATCTTGACCAGCACCCTCTTTTTCCGCATACCGTCGAACTCTCCGTAAAAGATCTGCTCCCAGGGACCGAAATCCAGCTTCCCTTTGGTAATCGCGGCCACGACCTCCCTGCCCATGATCTGCCGCTTCATGTGAGCGTCGGCATTCTCTTCTCCCCTGTTGTGCCGGTACTGCTGTACGGGTTCGTACGGGGCAAGCTTTTCCAGCCACACATCAAAATCATGGTGCAGTCCGGATTCATCGTCATTGATAAAAACAGATGCCGTGATGTGCATGGCATTGACCAGGACAAGCCCCTCCATAACACCACTTTCTTTGAGACACGCCTCAACCTGCGGTGTGATATTGATAAAAGCCCGTCGTGAAGGAACATCGAACCAGAGCTCTTTACGGTAGGTTTTCATGCACGCGCCATTTAACCTTTTTCCGCGCCGTTCAATTCGAGGATCAGCGCGATTTCGTTGCAGTCCGGGAACTGCGGGCACTTCAGGCAGTCACTCCATATCTTTTGCGGAAGGAGGGATTTGTCAACGATCCTGAATCCGAGCTTCTCGAAAAATCCCGGCTTGTAGGTGAGCGAGAAAACCTGGTTTATCTCGAATCCCCTTGCCTCTTCTATGCATGCCTTGACCAATTGTGTGCCTATGCCCTTGTGTGTATGATCCTGCTTCACTGCAAGAGAGCGTACCTCTGCAAGTCCGTCCCAGAAGATGTGCATGGCGCATACGCCGATAATCTCGCCGGTGTCGAGTGTCGAGACAAGGTAGTCCCGGATGTTCTCATATATTTCCAGCAGGGAACGCGGGAGCATCTCGCCCTTTTTCGCATAAACATCGATGAGCTTCTGCATCTCCTTCACGTCTCCCATTCTCGCCTTGCGTATCACGTTTTCTCCTTTGCGTATTTTAAAAATTCTTTTGCCTGCTTGCGCGCAAGCTCCGTCACATTTTCGCCGGACAGCATCCGTGCTATTTCCTCCATCCTGCCTTTTTCGTCAAGCACCTGCACCGCGACATCCGTTCTGCCGGATGCCGTATGCTTGGATACATGTATATGATAATCACCGAATCCGGCTATTTGAGGGAGATGTGTGATACAGATGACCTGGTGGTAGCCGGCCAGCTCTTTTAATTTCCTGCCGACGATCTCGGCCGTCGTACCGCCGATGCCTGCGTCTATCTCGTCGAACACAAGCACGGGCACGGGTGATGCCTTGACCAATGCCCTTTTAATGGCAAGCATTGTCCTCGACAGCTCACCGCCCGAGATGATATCCGTCAAGGGCTTTGCGGGATATCCCGGGTTTGCGGAGAAATAAAACCTCACGCTGTCCATGCCGTCGGAACTTATGTCCTTACCCTGAATGGTTATGGTGTCTTTCTTGACCGGGGGCCCTGTCACAACCTCGAACACCGCATCCTTCAGACCCAGTGTTTTAAGCTCCTGTACGACTGCCTTGCCAAGACCGGTCCCGGCATGCCGTCTGGCTTTTGAAAGCTCTTCTGCCTGCCGGTAAAGATCTTTCTCGAGCAGTGCCCTCTTCTGCTGCAGGGCGGCTATTTCCTCATCCGTGTTTTTCAAGGTGCCTGCTTTTTTTTCCATGGCCGCTGCATATTCCAGTATATCCGCAATGGTTTTGCCGTACTTCTTTTTCATTTTTTCGATAAGCTCGATGCGCTGTTCCGTCTGGTTGAGTTTTTGCGGGTCCATATCTATCTTTGCAGCGTACGAGCTGAGATCCGCTGCAATATCTTTCAGTTCGACGGACGCTGCTTCGAGCCTTCCGGCATACTGCCTGAGGTACGGGTCTATGTCCTGCAAGCCCGAAAGGAGTTTCAGGGATCTGTGTATGCTTGCAATCACACCGTTTTCATCACCGGAGACGGCCTGGTATATGGTATCGAGCTCCGAGAGCATGCGCTGTGCATTCGACAGGATATTGTACTCTTTTTCGAGAATGGCCTCTTCTTCGGGCTTTAAGTTCGCTGCCCGAATCTCCGAAAGCTGGAATTTTAACAGTTCCTCTTCTTTTTTTAAGTTTGCACCGTTTGCTTGCAGGCTGTTGTACCGGCCGATCGTCTTCATCAACTCCGTATACACCGCCTTTACCTGTTCCGCAGATTTTTCCGTGCCCGCATAAGCATCGAGCAGTTTCAGGTGGTTTTGTTCGTCGAGCAGGCTCTGGTGCTCATGCTGTCCGTGTATGTCAACCAGCAACTTCGTCAGATCCGACAACAGGGAGAGGGTCGAAGGGGAGCCGTTGATGTAGACCCTGCTTTTCCCCTGTGCATTGATAATGCGCTTGATCGCAAGTTCATCCAGGGACTCGAGACCATGCTCCCGGAGGAATATCGCGGCAGGACTTTTCTCCTCTGTTTCAAACAGCCCTTCCACTATGGCTTCGGCCGCGCCTTCTCTCACGACACCCGGGTCCGTGCGGTTGCCGAGCAGCACGAGCATACCGTCGACCATGATGGACTTCCCCGCACCGGTTTCGCCGCTTATGATGCACAGATGCTCCGAAAACTGGACGGTGATGTCTTTAAAGATTGCAAAATCCTTCAGGCGTAAGGATTTCAACATCTATCGCTCACCCCATTTAAGCTTTTCCCGCAGTATCTGGAAATAGCTTCTGAATGGAGATTTTATGACCGTTGTATAATGCGATGATTTCGATATCAAGACCTTGTTGCCCTTCTTAACGGGCATCGATACCTGCCCGTCACAGGTTATGACAACGTCCTTTTCGTCTTTTTCAAGTTCGATCTCGACAATGGCCTCCGGGGACAGAACAATGGGCCTGTTGGTGAGTGTGTGGGGCGATATGGGCGTCAGGAGGATCGTGTCCGTTGTAGGGTAGACTATGGGCCCCCCGGATGCCATGGAATATGCTGTCGAACCCGTGGACGTCGATATGATGAGACCGTCTGCCTTGTACGTTGTCAGGTAGTTGTGGTCGACGCTCGTTTTCAGGGACACCATCCTTGCTATCGTGCCTTTTGATATGACGGCGTCGTTGAGCACGTCGTAGGACATCCCCGGAGTTTCGTCTTCGAATATTCGTGCGTTCAGCCGCATCCTTTTTTCATACGTCGCCTTGCCCGATATCACCAGGTCCGTGACCGTGTACAGCTCGTCCATGGTGATCTCCGTCAGGAAACCGAGCCCGCCGATGTTGACGCCGATGAGCGGTATGTTCTTGTCGCCGATAAGACGTATCGCCCATAAGAATGTTCCGTCACCGCCAAAAACTACGACGGTATCGGTATCGCCGGGTACGCTGTTTTTAAAGCGGACGAGCGAGGGGTTTACCGTATCGGCCATACTGTCTTCTATAACGACTATTATACCCCGTTTGTCGAGATACTCCGTGTACCTTTTTATCTCTTGATAAATCTCATCCGACTTCTTACTTTTTACAACAAGCGCTATCTTCATATTTCCTTCCTACTTATTGCATTTTTTGATAGCATAAAACAAGATAAATTTTAATACAAACATATGGAACAACCCCTTGCTTATAAATTACGGCCAAAGACCCTTGATGGACTTGTCGGCCAGGAACATGTGCTTGGCGCCGGTAAACCCCTGAGACAGACGCTGGAGGCCGGTGTGCTGCCCTCCATGATTATCTGGGGGCCGCCGGGCTGCGGCAAGACATCCTTTATACGGATCATTACCTCCAATCCTGCGTATGAGACCGTTTCCATGACAGCGGTCTCCGCAAACACAAAGGAGATCAACAAGGTTTTAAAACAGGCACATGACTACACCCTTTCCGGCAAGAGGCTTGTTCTTATGCTCGATGAATTACAGCACCTCAACCGCTCGCAGCAGGAACTGCTGCTGCCCTCTGTCGAAGACGGCAGTGTCGTGTTTATCGGTATTTCCACAGACAACCCATCGTTCGCATTGAACAGGGCGTTACTGTCGAGGACCACACTTGTGGTATTCGAACCGCTCGGTGAGCACGCATTAAAGGTCATTATAGAGCGGGCGCTTTCGGACACACAGAACGGGTTCGGCAGAAACAACATTAAAATCAATAATGATGCACTGGACTTTATTATCGTCAGAAGCAACGGAGACGGCAGGAAGGCACTGAATGCCGTAGAACTGCTTGCAGGCATTGCCTTGAAAAGGCCGGACAGTACCATAACGATCGAGGATGCAGCGAAACTCTCGGAATCCGCTCTCCTTCCCTATGACAGAAAAGAAGACGAGCATTACCATACCATATCCGCTTTCATAAAGAGTATGCGGGGATCGGACCCTGATGCAGCCCTGTACTACCTTGCGCGGATGCTGGAATCCGGGGAAGACCCGCGGTTCGTTCTGCGCCGGATGATCATTTTCGCATCGGAGGATATCGGTAATGCGGATCCCATTGCCCTCACCGTTGCCGTGTCCGCGTTCCATGCATTCGAGGTCGTAGGTATGCCCGAAGGCTTTATCCCCATGGCCCATGCAGCCGCATACCTCGCATCCTCACCGAAGAGCAATACCACCTACATGGCATATCTGAAGGCAAAGGCGGACATTCAAAAGTACGGGTATCTTGAAATACCGAAGCATATCGTCAATCCGGTGACGGAATTGGGCAAAGAGCTCGGCTACGGTGAGGGCTATAAATATCCTCACGATTATGAGGGCGGGCACGTCGAACAACAGTATCTGCCGGACAAGCTGAAAGACAAACGTTATTACCTGCCCAAGGACATCGGATACGAAAAGATCATCAAGGCGTACCTGGAGAAGATAAGAAATAAAAGCTGATCGTGCCGCAGAGTTATCCGCGGGAGCGCCTGTGCCTGTACACACTCATTGACCCGAAAAATGCAATAAGGAAGTTTACTTATTCGCTCAATCCCGCGATCCACCTGATATCTATACATTTCCATAGAGAAACGAGATTTCAGTCCTCTGTATGTTCACCCCGTTAGAAACTCAGCAGATGATAATTTGTACGACGATAGATTGAAAATTTATTATAAAAACATCTGTATTATTCCGACATTTCTAACGGGGTT
>JAMDCL010000103.1 GCA_023489065.1 Deltaproteobacteria bacterium
CCTCCTCCTGGCCAGGGTGTGACCTCACCTATAAAGCGGGAGAACAAGAAGATCGGCAGGAACGACCCGTGCTGGTGCGGCAGCGGCAAGAAGTACAAAAACTGCCACGGTAAAGAAGCCTAACCAGAAACACGCAATAAGGGGAAACCTTTTCTTACCCCCCTGATAAGGGGGGGTTCTAAATTTCCTGCTCTGGATTTCCTCTCCTCTTAGGAGAGCGGGGTACCCGTGCGGGGCACGGGTCGGGTGAGGTCTATGGTTGTCTTGCTCAGACCTCATCCTATCCTTCCCCGTCAAGGGGAAGAGACTGAAAATTAAAGATTAAAGATTAAAAATTGTTTCCTCTCCTCTTAGGAGAGGATTAAGGTGAGGTCTTGGTGAGGTCTTGGTCTTCATCTTGAGACCTCATCCTATCCTTCCCCTAAGAGGGGAAGGGACGGGAGACTGGAGACTGGAAACTAAAAATTAAAGATTAAAGATTCAAGATTATTTCCTCTACGTTTATCCCCCTCCCTTGACGGGAGGGGCAAGGGGAGGGTGGATATTGCTCCTACTTCACCTCCACCTAACCTCCCCCGTCAAGGGGGAGGGACTTAAGAAATTAACTTAGATCTGCAGCTTCTCTTCTTTTCCTCTCCTCTTAGGAGAGGGAGGTACCCGTTCCCGTCGAGGGGGAGGGACTGAAGAAAATAACAAACAGAAAGGGCGGGTCTGTGACCCGCCCTGAATAAACAACTTTCAGACAAACATCACCGATACGGGGAACCCCCGCATCTGCAATTATATCTTTCCCTGAAGCAAAAACGCTATGACGAAAGCGTAAATGACCAGTGACTCGATAAGCGCAAGACCGATGATCATCGGTGTTACAATCTTGCCCGAAGCGCCAGGGTTTCTCGCAATACCGTCAAGGGCCGATGAAATGGATCTGCCCTGACCAAGTGCTCCGCCGAATGCCGCAACCGCTATGCCGATACCGCTGGCAATCGCAAGCCATGCCTTCACGCTCGTGTCGCCTGCCTGTGCCGCCGATGTTGCGTCGGCAAAAGCCGGTATTGCCATAAGCATGAGCACCAAGGTCGATGCTGCTGTTCTTAAAAACCGTTTTACCATCTTTTTATCCTCCTTTCTTAAGATTTAATGTTCTTCTTCTTCCTCGTGTGCAACCGCAAGAGCAATGTAGATTGCGCTGAGAATCGAAAAAACAAGTGCCTGAATGAATGATACAAATATGCCGAGGATCATGAAAAATATCGGAACGATAACGGGCAGCAGGTGGGAAAAGATCCCCAGTGCTGTGTGGTCACCAAGCATATTTGCGAAAAGCCTGAGCGAAAGTGACACAGGCCTTACAAAATTACTGATGAGCTCTACAACCAGCATGATAGGTGCGAGCCACCAGATAGGACCCATAAAATGTTTGATATATTTTATCCCGTGAGCCTTAAACCCGTAATAGTTGTACGCTATAAACACTGTAACAGCCATGGCCGCATTCGTATTCAGTGTGTCCGTGGGCGGGACCATCCCCGGTATGACGCCCCAGAGGTTCGAGACGAAAATCAGGATAAAAAGCGTGCCGATCAGCGGTACGAATTTTTCCGGTTCATCCGGAATGACCGATGCCGTAAAGTTGAACAAAGCCTCGTAAATAATATCGAACAGCGAAAACAGGGTAAACCCTTCATCAGGCACCTCGGGATAATCCCTTCGTTTCAGTGTCCTGTACACCAGGAAGGTGAGCAGTATAAGAATAGCGCCGGTCAAAGGATACGTTATCATATAACTGGGTATATCCTTTAAACCCGGTACAAAACTAAACCATGTTAATTGTTCATGCATTGTCCTGTCTCCTTACCATCAAATAAATTGCCATGACCATCGTGCTCAACGGCATGATCGTTATCCCCAGTATAAAGGGGATGGGCCTTACCTTGATTATTACTATGGTTATATAAAGTGTTGTCAACAAAAATGCATATTTAAGTATCAGCAGGAAGATATAAACAGCCTTGTTCCCCGATTGCCCGAGGATGGCCGACATACCTTTGCCGAGCAGGACGATGTTCACGCCAATGATACCTGCGCCTGCTGCAAATGCCTCAATGTCCGTGATGTCCCGGTGGTAGAGCAGCATGCCGAGGATGCCGCACGCAAAGAGCAGCGCGCCGGTCAGAAGCCAGACCCTGTATACATTATGTTTCATTTTTTATCCGAACCAACGATCTTACCAATCTCTATCAGCCGTACGACACTTGCGATAAACCCGAGGCAGGTAAAAACAAGCGTAAGCCATGGCAGGGTATGGAAGTACTTGTCCGCATAATACCCTATAAAAATGCCCACGACTACGGACAATCCCGCCTCTATGCTCAGGGCGAATATCGTCGCTACCTTTTGATAGTTAAATCCCAACAAAGTGATTACGGGCATACCACGACAGGGAGACTACCGTCAAACGAAATGAACTACTTCGCAGCAAGCTGCAGGGACTTAAGATTAAAGATTAAAAATTAAAGATTAAAGATTCAAGATTATTTCCTCTACGTTTATCCCCCTCCCTTGACGGGAGGGGTAAGGGGAGGGTGGGTACCCGTTCCCCTAAAAGGGGAAGGGACTTAAGACTGAAAATTAAAGATTAAAGATTAAAGATTTAAGATTAACCCCCTTAATCCCCCTTGTCAGGGGGAGGGATTTAAAACAAACCCCGATGCAGAGAATCAAGGAATTCTATTCATTAAAACGGAAAGTAGTGCGGCATTTTCCGGATCAGTTGGAATGCTGCTTTATAAACCTGTCCAGCTCCTGCTTGTCCTCGGCAGATTTTTTCTCTTTTCCCACAGTTACCGTGGGCTGCTGGGCTCCCTGCTTGTTCAGGATGGTAAACTGGTTCTTCAGCTCCATGGTCTTTTGCTCTATGTTTTCCAGTTTTTTCGGGTTCTTCAGCGTTATCTGCACTGTATTGTGCTTGAAGCTTACCCGGAGGAAATAAATAAGCGCCAGAATGAGCAGCGCCAGGATAATATATTTTATAAGTTTGAACATGCCTTCACTCCTGCGTTTCATAAGCGTACGATGGCAGCTCCCGGATGAACCGCGACGGTTTTATCAGTGCATTGTTGTACGTTCCCCGTTCCGGGATCCACTCCTGGTAGCAAAGATAGAGCTCGTCTTTTGCGCGGGTCGTTGCCACGTAAAACAGCCTTCTTTCCTCTTCTATGGCGTCGTTCTCCGTTTCTTTTCTCTGGTTGTCATTGCCGCGGATGACCGGGAACTTCCCGTCCACAAGCCACGGGATGAAAACGATCTTCCAC
>JAMDCL010000102.1 GCA_023489065.1 Deltaproteobacteria bacterium
AGGCGCTCTCAGTTACACCGCCGGGAATCTGCCATAAGAGTATCTTTGTGTTTATACCGGTATACTCGCTCTCGAACGCGGCGTATTTCTTTTTAATCTCTCTGAAATAATCCGCAATGTCGGCAAGTATTTCGAGCGATAAGCCGGTGTCATAATCGGTGTCCTTCAAAGCGGCCACGATGGATTCTGTCGGTGCCTGGGACGTACCTGAAGCAAAGGGCGATATGGCGGTATCGACAATGTCGATACCCGCCTCTATGGCCTTTAAAACGGACATTGTGGCAAACCCGGCGGTATCGTGGGTATGGAAATGAAGCGGGACCTTTATTGCCTCGTTCAATCTTCCGACCAGATCGTATGCCTCGTAAGGTTTAATCAGGCCTGCCATGTCTTTTATGCAGATGCTGTCCACGCCGAGATCTTCAAGGGCTTTCGCATAATCCAGGAAATACTCGGTCGTATGGACAGGGCTGGTGGTGTAACTGAGAGCGCCTTCGACAAACTTTCCGAACTGCTTCGCCGCCTTTATGGACGAACGAACGTTTCTTATATCATTGAGGGCATCGAAGATCCTGAATATATCGATGCCGTTCTCTGCGGATTTTTCTACGAATTTCCATACGATATCGTCGGGGTAATGCTTATACCCGACAAGGTTCTGTCCCCTCAGCAGCATTTGCAGTTTCGTGTTCGGCAGCGCCTTCTTCAATTCTTTGAGCCTTTCCCATGGATCCTCCCTGAGGAATCGCATGGCGGTATCGAATGTCGCGCCGCCCCATACCTCCATTGACCAGAAGCCGACCTTGTCCATCTTCTCGCAGATCGGAAGCATATCTTCCGTTTTCAGTCTTGTTGCTATATGCGACTGGTGTGCGTCTCTCAATGTCGTGTCCGTTATATTTATTTTTTTGATCATCTTTGCTCTCTGCTTTCTATTTTTAAATTATCACTCAATAGGAGAAAGAACTTTTTTCCTATAATCCTTCATGCATGGCAATGGCCGATGCAATTGCTATGACCATATCTGCAGGGTCCACCTTGTTCACGTATTCCATGAGTTCGGGGTGTTCATTGACAAACTCCGTATCGAAATACCCCTTTTTAAAGTCCTCGCTGTTCACAATGGCCTGCAGGTACGGAATATTGGTTTTGATGCCCCGTATGACGAATTCGTCCAGAGCTCTCCGCATTCTGTTCACGGATTCCTGCCATGTCCCTCCCATGACCGTCAGCTTTAAGAGGAGCGGATCGTAATAGTCGGGTACAACATAGTCTTTATAGACAGCGCCGTCTATCCTTACCCCGATTCCGCCCGGTGAGTAATAAGCCGTAATCCTGCCGCCGTTCGGCAAAAATGCATTCTGGGGATCTTCCGCAATCAATCTGCACTCTATTGCATTGCCTTTTATCTTGACGTCCTTTTGTTTTATGCCGAGTTCGAGGCCTGCCGCTATCTCTATCTGTTTTTTTACGATGTCGATGCCCGTTACGGATTCTGTAACCGGATGCTCGACCTGAAGTCTCGTGTTCATCTCCATGAAATAATACCGCATGTTGCTGTCAACGATAAATTCAATCGTACCGGCATTGGTGTAGTGTACAAGCTTGGCTATTTTTATGGCAAGAGCGCCGAGCTCTTTCCTTTTCTTTTCACTTAACACGAGAGAAGGAGCTATTTCTATGACCTTCTGATGCCGTCTCTGTATGGAGCAATCGCGCTCACCGAGATGAATGACATTGCCGTGATGATCCGCGAGGACCTGTACCTCGATATGGTGGGGCTTGATGATATATTTTTCGATGAAGATCTCGGGATTATCGAAGAATTTCGCAGCCTCTGATTTTGCAAGCCCATAGTATCTTTTGAGTTCGTTCTCGCTGTTTGCTATCCTCAGACCTCTGCCGCCGCCTCCCCCTGACGCCTTCAATATGACGGGAAAACCGATCTTCTTGCCCCATGTTATGGCATCTTTCTCGTTTTCCACGGGTCCGTCACTGCCGTAAACCACGGGTATATTGTGATCTTTCATGAATTCACGTGCTTTCAGTTTGTTCCCCATGAGTTCTATTGCGGAAGAGGAAGGCCCGATGAAAACGATACCTCTTTTCTCGCACAGTTCTGCCATTTTGGGGTTTTCCGATACAAACCCGTATCCCGGATGTATTGCATCCGCCCTTATCTTCTGGGCGATATCCACGATTCTATGAATATTGAGATAAGCCTCTATGGGACCGGGTGTTACCAGATATGCCTCATCGGCCTTCTTGATGTAAAGCGCCGTTGAGTCCTCTTCGGTGTAGATAACGGCACTCCTGATGCCCATTTCTTTACATGCCCGGATTATCCGGGTTGCTATCTCGCCTCTGTTTGCTATGAGAATTTTCTTAAACATGCCTTTGCTCCACTTCTTCTTATACCATAGTTCATTTCTTTTTAAATGCCTTTTCTTCACCCCGGTAAAGACGCTGAATGTTTTCCCTGTGGGTGAAAAATATAAATAAAGTCATAAAGCAGGCAAAGGTTATCATAACGAGGAAAACGGGCTTATGGTTAAATAAAAAAAATGCAATAACAGGCATGGACAGGGCGGCGGCCAATGCTCCGACAGATGATACGCGGGTGAAGAAGAAAAGAAGGAGCCAGACCAGGATGACGAGAACAGCGAACAGGGGACTTAAGGCGAGGAGCATGCCGAGGGTTGTTGCAATACCTTTACCTCCCTTGAATCCAAGGAAGGGAGTGAAAACATGTCCTGCGACCGCACAAACGCCGCTGACGGTCATAATGACATAAAGATCCGTCTGAGGCAGGGACGTAAAATAGAGCTTTACAAACAGGACAGGTAGAAACCCTTTGAGTGCATCGATGACGAGAACGAATGCACCCCATCCTTTACCCATTGCCCGGGTAACGTTTGTTGCCCCGATATTGCCGCTGCCCACCGATTTTATGTTAATGCCTTTTGTCCGGGCAACAAGATAACCCGTTGGCAGGGAACCCATAAAAAACGCGGTAATAAATATGATACTGGAGTATAAAATCATAAGAGTACCCTTTTTATCCTATACGAAGTGACGGTCCGAGTAGTTCATTATCCTGTTGAACAGTCTTTGCGAGAAGCGTTTTATGTACCAATACGTCCATGCATCTCCTCCCACCGGAACGACGGCACGGTCTTTTCTTACGGCATTCAGAATGGCTTTTGCCACCAATTCCGGCGGCTTGCCGTGGTTCTTGAAATAGGCAACGACATTTTCCTTTCTGCTTCTGCTGTCGTCTTTTGTTTTCATCCTGCCGTCGTTCCGG
>JAMDCL010000055.1 GCA_023489065.1 Deltaproteobacteria bacterium
AGTTCGACATCACTGGAGCCGAGGCAGGCACATGGGTTGTCAATGCTACACCTGCAAAACAAGGGGTATCAAGCGGTCCATCACCTGATGCTAAATGTACCATTACCGTTACCGACAAAGACATTTTAGACATCGTATCAGGAAAGTTAAACCCACAGATGGCTTTCATGTCCGGAAAACTTAAGATCAAGGGTGACATGGGGCTTGCGTTAAAACTACAGAATGTATTAAAGGCAAGTTAATCCTTAGGCGATGGGATGTAAAACGTCTCATCGCTCTTTTTTTCCGATCGAATATCTTTCTTAACCCGGAAACCCAACACATCAATACCCCGTGGGGTGATGTTTTATATTGTTGCAATATACGAAAGATATCTTCTATACTGGCGGCATGAAACTGCTTACTACAAAAGCAATCGAAGAACGTTTTATTAAATTTATCAAATCCCGGCACCTGTTTCCTGAAGGGGATATAAACAAACGGGCATCTCGAGAGCGGACGGTCAAAAAGATGCGCATCGGCATCGGCGTTTCAGGCGGGCCTGATTCCGTATGCCTGTCCCTGCTTATGAAACGTTATCAGAAACATATGCACCTCGATCCCGTGGTTATCCATATCAACCATCATCTGCGGGGTAAAGAGTCGGACCGGGACGGGCGGTTTGTCAGAGACCTGTCAAGGGATGTTCTCGGCTTCGAATTCGTGAACCGCGATATCGTCTTTACGCCGGGCGAACTGAAAGGTCAATCCCTGGAGGCCGTGGCACGGGAAAAACGGTATGCTATATTCGAAGACTGCAGGAAGTCATTGCACCTCGGGCGCATAGCCCTGGCGCACACGATGAACGATAATGCCGAGACCGTACTGATCAATATGCTGCGGGGTACTGGTGTGAGCGGCATCTGCGGGATCCCGCCGGCACGGGACTACATCATCCGGCCCTTGCTTGCCCTGTCCCGGGAAAACGTCCTTCGTTACCTCAAGCTCAAAAACGCTGCCTCGGTAACCGACAGCACCAATGAGCTCCCGGATTTTTTGAGAAACCGCGTACGGCACGAAATCATCCCAAACCTGACTCAGCTGAACCCCGGGTTTTTGAACCACACCCTCGCTCTTTCGAATGACCTCAGGGCAATAGACGGGTTTTTAACCGGTATGGCACAGAAGGCTTACATGGAGGTGCTGCAGGAAGATAAACCAGACAGGCTTTTGCTGGATCTCAAAACGCTCCTTGCCTATGACCTCGTTATGATAAAATTGATTGTTCAAATTGCTGTAAAGAATATACTCGGCACCTACTACAACCCGCGCAGGGAACACCTTGATTTTATCATGGATATGCTCGAAAAGACGGGCGATAATTCCCTGTCCCTTGATATGTTCCCCGGGAACCTTGTAGTTTATAAAGACAAGAACTATCTGATTTTGGATAAAAAGGGCAGGAAGTGACCGAAAACGCAGCCTTTCCTGCGGCCCGGCATACTTTCTGTTGATTCCTATTGATTATTTTAAATAATTTGCTTACTTTTAGTATGAGGTAAACAATGGACAATAAAAACGAAAACAAGCCTGTAAAACAAAAAGACAACAATAAATATACCGGCCTTTTTAAAAATATCGGGCTATGGATTGTAATCTTTATAATAACCGTGATCCTTATCAGGTTTATCAACCAGCCAACCCAGCAGCAGGTAAAGAATTTGACCTTCAGTGCATTTATTCAATCGGTCAATAGCGATCAGATTAAATCGGTGGTGATAAAAGGTAATGATATATCGGGCATTACAAAAAACAATCAAAACTTTACGACGTATGCACCCGAGGACCCAAACCTCGTTAAAACCCTGCTTGATAAAAATGTGAATATAACCGCGAAATCAAAGGATGAGGATTCTCTCTGGAAAAGTATCCTCATAACATGGGCGCCTCTGCTGATAATTTTCGTACTTTGGTGGGTGTTTTTTACCCGTCAGATGCAGTCAGGTACGGGTAAAGCCATGTCCTTCGGCAGGAGCCGTGCAAAACTTATGAACGAGGGCCTGCAGAACATCACCTTTAAAGACGTTGCGGGCATTGAAGAGGTAAAATCCGAGGTACAGGAAGTCATTGAATTTTTAAAAAATCCGCAGAAGTTCACCAGACTCGGGGGGAGGGTTCCCAAGGGAGTATTGCTCATCGGTGCACCGGGTACGGGAAAGACCTTGCTTGCAAAAGCGATAGCGGGCGAGGCAAAAGTGCCGTTCTTCAGTATCAGCGGTTCTGATTTTGTTTGAGATGTTCGTCGGTGTAGGCGCTGCCCGCGTGAGGGACCTTTTTATGCAGGCAAAGAAGAGCGCGCCCTGCATCGTATTTATAGACGAAATAGATGCCGTGGGAAGGTACAGGGGTGCGGGTCTCGGCGGCGGGCATGACGAGCGGGAACAAACGCTCAACCAGCTTCTTGTGGAAATGGACGGGTTCATAGCGAATGAAGATGTCATCATGATTGCCGCGACGAACAGGCCGGACATCCTCGACCCTGCACTGCTAAGGCCGGGAAGGTTCGACAGGAGGATCGTTGTTCATGCCCCGGACTTAAAGGGCAGAGAAGAGATCCTGAAGGTGCACACGAAGAAGATACCGCTCGAAACCGACGTGGACCTCAACATCATAGCGCGGGGACTGCCCGGTGCCACGGGTGCAGATCTCGAGAATGTTGCAAACGAGGCCGCTATACTCGCCGCAAAGAAATCGAAAGAAAAGGTTACCATGCAGGAATTCGAGGAAGCCAAGGACAAGATACTCATGGGTGTTGAACGCAAGAGCATGATTATCGGCGATCTGGAAAAGAAGCTGATTGCCTATCATGAGGCAGGGCATGCCCTTGTTGCGAAATCCATTCCCGATGCCGACCCCATCCACAAGGTCACCATCATACCGAGGGGTCTTGCGCTCGGTCTTACCTTGCAGCTGCCGACAGAGGACAAATACACAATCTCCAAGCAGCACATCCTCGCGACCATAACCGTACTCATGGGCGGGAGGGCTGCAGAGCAGCTTGCGCTCGGCGATTCGTCCACCGGGGCAAGCAATGACCTTGAAAAGGCGACGGAGCTTGCGAGAAAAATGGTATGCGAATGGGGCATGAGCGATAAGCTCGGGCCCATTACCCTGGGGAAGAAGGAAGAACTGGTCTTTCTCGGTAAAGAAGTTGCACGGCAAAATGAATACAGCCAGTCAACCGCCGTCGAGATAGACGGCGAAATCAAAAGTATCATAATGACCTGTTATGACAACGCTACCGATCTTTTAA
>JAMDCL010000138.1:0-2719 GCA_023489065.1 Deltaproteobacteria bacterium
TGTTGTTTACTTAAAATTCCTTTTTTATTTTACTTGCCACCGCCCGCAGCAGCGCCTCCCGTAGCACCGGCAGCAGATTTACCGGGCTTCAGTTTCAACACCTCACCGATAAATTTAATACCTTTCCCTTTGTAGGCATCCGGAGGCTTTATTGCCCGTATCTTTGCAGCATAGAGCCCGACTTTATCCTTATCTATACCGGTCAGAATAAGCTTCGTCTGTTTTTCTTCTATTTTTGCATTTATATCGGAGGGAAGGAGCATGATGACCGGCTTTGTGAAACCTATATTAAAAACAAGAGATTTATCTTTAATATCGGCTTTGTATCCTACGCCGACCAGTTCCAGTTCCTTTTTGAATCCCTCGGTCACCCCTTGCAGCATATTGATTATAAGAGATGTATACATACCATGGAGCATTCTGACGGTCTTCTCATCATTTTTTCTCGTTACTTTTACACTGTCTGAGGAAATAACAACATCTATTCCCTGCGGTATGGACTTTTCCAGTGTACCCTTGGGTCCCTGTATTTTCAGTACATTCGACTCCGACTTAACTGCTACTTTTGGTGGAATCTTTATAGGTTTTCTTGCTAACTTAGACATTCTGCCTCCTCACCATATTACACACAACATTTCGCCGCCGATCTTCGCATTCCTTGCAGCCTTATTCGACATAACACCTTGAGGGGTCGACACTATGGTAATACCGTAATCGTTTTTTTCCTTACTAATTTTTCTATATCCGCTGTACCTTCTCAAACTGGGTTTGCTTATCCTCTTTATGTCGTGTATGTACGGCTTGCCGTCTTTTCTATACAGCAGCGTAATGGTAATCTTTGCCTTGCCATCCTCGGTGATCCGATCGAAATCAGCAATAAATCCCTCCTCTTTCAATACTCTCAGGATATCGCTGTTCATGTTTGAGAACGGTACCAGTACCTCCATCTTTTTTCTCATCAGTGCATTCTTGATGGCAACTAATAAATCTGAAATTGGATCTGTTGTGTTCATATTTTCCTACCAGCTCGCTTTTATGACACCGGGAATATCCCCCCGTAATGCCAGTTTTCTGAAACATATCCTGCACATATTAAACTTTCCCATGTATCCTCTCGATCTGCCGCATATCGGACACCTGTTATATGTCCTGACTTTAAATTTTTTCGGTTTACTCGTTTTTACAATCAAGGATTTCTTTGCCACGTGTTTTCCTCCAATTACTTATTAAACGGCAGTCCAAGCCACTCTAACATCGTTCTTGCTTCCTTGTCCGTCTTAGCTGTGGTAACAAACGTTATATTCATTCCTTTTATCTTATCAATCTTATCATAGCTTATTTCCGGAAATACTATCTGCTCGGTCAAGCCCATCGTGTAGTTGCCTCTTCCATCGAACCCTTTCGATGAGATGCCTTTAAAATCTCTCACCCTCGGAAGAGCAATGTTCACAAGCCTGTCGACAAACTCGTACATGATGTTGCTTCTCAATGTTACCATAACGCCGATGGGAACTCCCTCCCGCAGTTTGAACGTTGAAATAGATTTTTTTGCCTTTTTTATAACCGGTTTCTGACCCGTTATCTGTCCCAGCTCAATAACCGCCGAATCGATAAGCTTGGGGTTCTCTTTCGCTGCCCCAAGGCCCATATTAACAACAACTTTTATAAGCTCGGGGACCTGATACTGGTTTTTGTACCCGAATTCTTTCATCAACTTTTTTACTATCGTTTTTTTATAAAGTTCTTTTAGTCTGGCCATTATTCGATAACCTCATTGCATTTTCTGCAGTATCTGACCTTGCTTCCATCCTCCATAAACCTGAATCCCGGCCGTACGGCTTTGTTGCAGTTCTTGCAAAACAAAAGCACGTTCGACGCGGAAACGGGGAGTGTCTTCTCTATCACGCCGCCTGTCGGGTTCGTGTTCGAAGGTTTGGTATGTTTTTTGACAACGTGAACCTTTTCAACGATCACCTTGCCATTCGCGGTATCAACCCCGATAACCTTTCCGGTTTTACCACGGTCGTTTCCGGTGATTACCTTTACCGTATCGCCTTTCTTAATATATAATTTCATATCCGTCCTCACAGTACTTCCGGTGCCAGTGATATAATCTTCATAAATTTCTTTGCTCTCAGTTCCCGTGCAACAGGACCGAATATTCTCGTACCTATAGGCTCAAGCTGGGGGTTCAGCAAAACAACTGAATTAGCATCAAAACGTATATAGCTCCCGTCGTTCCTTCTTACTTCTTTTTTCGTTCTTACGATTACCGCCTTGACCACTTCACCCTTTTTAACCTTTGCGGTGGGCGTGGCTTCTTTTACCGATACGACTATTACATCGCCAATCGTTGCGTACCGGCGCCTTGTTCCTCCCAGAACCTTAATACAGGCAACAATTTTAGCCCCCGTATTGTCGGCCACATTAAGTCTTGTACTCTCCTGGATCATGCAGCCTCCCCTTTATCAAGGTTTGTTTTTGATTTCTCAATGATCGCTGATATTCTCCATCTCTTTTCCCTGCTCACCGGCCTTGCTATGATAATCTCTACCTTGTCACCGGTGTGTGACTGATTCTGCTCGTCATGTGCCTTGTACCTGATCTTTTTCTTTACAGGTTTGTCGTACCTGGTATGTTTCAGCGTTTTTTCTACAACGACTACCCTTGTTTTGTTCATCCGGTCGCTGACCACAAAACCTATCATGGAAAAGGGCTT
>JAMDCL010000138.1:2729-3219 GCA_023489065.1 Deltaproteobacteria bacterium
GGAAAAGGCGATCCTATTGAATGTATCCCCCTCTCCTTTTCCACCAGTATGGTCAAATGCTTCGCCAAATCTTTCTTCATCATCCGATAGCTCCTGAAGTCAGCAAGCTGGGCTGTACTAACTTTTAGTTTCAGGTTAAACAATTCTCTTCTCATCGTATTTATTTTTTCTTTTATTTCGTCTACGGATAGACTTCTTATCTCTGAAGGCTTCATTTCACCGTCTCTCTTTCTATTATTCTTGTTGCGAATGGCAGTTTGTAACTTGCACTGTTAAGCGCTTTATACGCAACTTCCCGTTCCATACCTTCCATCTCATAGAGCACCCTTCCAGGCTTGACGATGGTTATCCATTCAATAGGATCGCCTTTTCCTTTTCCCATTCTGGTTTCCGCAGGCTTTTTCGTGTACGGTTTGTCGGGAAAAACTCTTATCCATACCCTGCCGGTCTTTTTGATAAACCGGGCTATTGCGATTCTTGCAGCCTCGAT
>JAMDCL010000113.1 GCA_023489065.1 Deltaproteobacteria bacterium
TTCTAAAAAATGTATGTTCGAGTAAACAAGCATCGGCTGATAAAATGTACCGACAATGTTCTTTACAAGAGAATAATCAACTCCCGTTTTCCCGCCGATAGCAGCATCTACCTGTGCCAGCAGTGTTGTGGGAACCTGGATGTACCGTATTCCCCGCATGTACGTCGACGCGGCAAATCCTGTCATGTCTCCTACAACCCCACCGCCTATGCCGATAAGAATCGAACGCCTGTCCGCATGGTACAGCAATAATTTATCATAGATTTTCTGCATTGTTTTTAAATTTTTATACACCTCTCCGTCAGGCAGTATAACGACATTATAACTTAAATTTTCTCTCCCAAAAGATGATTTTATAGCAGAACCATAAAGCCTCCAAACAACGGTGTTTGTTACAATAATAAGATTACTGTAGCTCATAGATCGAATTCCCTTCGTCAAAGAAACGAATGGTTCCTCATCCGTAACGATTATATTGTACCGTGATTCTGACGTGTGCGTTTTCAGTCTGACAAGTCTATTCATAATTTCAGTCTCTTAATTATTTTATCCGCAACCTCGTTCGGTGTACTATCGTCCGATTCTATGACAACATCCGCTTCAAGATATCTCGGTTCTCTCTTACTGAGCAGATCCTGTAAATTATGCAGTCTGTTCCCCTCTTTCAAAAGGGGCCTTGTTTCTGTATTGGCAGTCCTTTTAAAAAGGACCGGCGGGGACACCTTCAAATAGACCACTTTGCCGATACTTTTGAGAAAATAGAAGGTCTCATTATCCATAATGGCGCCGCCGCCCGTAGAAACAACCGACGGAAGATTAGGAGAAAGAGACAAAACTATGTCTTTTTCGATCCTCCTGAAATAGTCCTCACCCTGCTTCGTTATGATTTCAAATATGCTCATACCTGTTTGTTTTTCTATGCGTTGATCGATATCTATAAAATTTCTTCCCGTGGTATAAGAAATAATCCTTCCCACCGTTGTTTTCCCAGCTCCCATCATACCTACCAGTATAATATGCTTCATACATACATTAATATTTCTTGATACGGGAGATATAAAAATTATAATTATTTTTTAAGTCGTCGATCGTATCTCCGCCAAACTTTTCCATGACCGCATTCGCGAGTTCTATAGCAGTAACGGCCTCACCGACAACCGATGCGGCGGCAACAGCGCAGACATCGGATCTTTCTACCGCTGCCCTGACCGGCGACTTCCGAATAACATCGACACTGTGCAGAGGGCTGTAAAGTGTGGATATCGGTTTCATATAAGCCCTGAGTATAATCTCTTCACCGTTGGTAACCCCGCCTTCGATACCACCCGCCCTGTTTGTTTTTCTATAAAAGCCCTTCTTTGCTGAATAGAATATCTCATCATGAACCTCGGAACCGTACCTGCCTGCATTGGCCACACCGTCACCGATCTCAACACCTTTAATCGCCTGTATGCTCATGAGGGCACCTGCAAGCCTTCCATCGAGTTTCCTGTCCCACTGGCTGTATGAACCAAGTCCCACGGGCACATTGACTGCACGGACCTCAAACACCCCGCCAAGGGTATTGCCGCGTTTTTTCGCATCTTCTATGATTTTCATTGCCCTTTTTGATGCAGCCGTATCGGGCATATTCATCTGATATTCATCCGACGCCGCTATTCTGCTTAATTTCCTGAGGTAGCTATTCCCCAGTGTTATCATTGGCAGGACGTCCGGCTTTATCTTTACCGTACCCAGTGAGACTACATAACTATAAAGCTCTATGGAGATATTGGAAAGCAGCAGTTTTGCGACAGCACCAACCGCGGTCCTCACGGCTGTTTCTCTCGCACTCGATCGTTCAAGTACGTTCCTAAGATCATGATGATCGTATTTTATACCACCGGATAAATCCGCATGCCCGGGCCTTGGCATGGTAACAACCCTCCGTGAGGTATTCTTATGGATAGGATCCATGACATCTTTCCAATTCTGCCAATCCTTATTCTCGACATAAAGGGTCACCGGCGAGCCTATGGTATATCCTCCCCTGACGCCTGACAGGATATCGACATGGTCCTTTTCTATCGACATCCTGTTCCCCCTGCCATACCCGGTCTGCCGTTTTGACAAGCAGGAATTTATTATGCCCGGATCTATAAAAAGATCGGCGGGCAATCCCTCAATTATGGCTATCAAGCCTTTGCCGTGAGATTCCCCGCCAGTAAAGTATCTTATCATTAGTATCTGGTCATCAATTCATAGTTTCTGTCAATCTCTTCCCGACCTCTATTGATTAACTATCCTCGGCGTAATGAATATAAGAAGCTCAGTTGTCTGGTTTGTTTTTGTCGTATTCTTAAACAGCCAGCCGATCAAAGGTATCTTATAGAACCAGGGTACACCGGATACGGTCGTTGATTTGTTGAACTGGTATATTCCGCCGATGACTGTTGTTTCACCGTTCTTGACAAGTACCTCTGTGTCTGCCTCTTTTTTGGATATACTCGGCACACCGCTCGCACTGAGTATGGAGGTATCAGGGGCGTTCTTATCCGCTTTGATCTTCATGATGATACTGCCGTTTGCTGTTATATGCGGGGTAACTTCAAGACTCAGGACCGCGTCTATAAATTGTGTCTGTGTTCCCATCTGTGAAACGGTCTGGTACGGTATCGATAAACCCTGCTGTATCTTTGCCTGCGTATTGTCGAGGGTTGTAACCTTCGGGCTGGAGATGATCTTACCTTCACCTGTTTGTTCCATTGCACTCAACTGGAGATCCAGGAGGAAGCTGTTTGTCAGATTACCAAAGGTGAATCCAATAGCACCGCCCGAACCCGTACCAACTGCAGCGGGCAGGTTGACCATGTAATTATTGCCGCTTGCACCGACGCCGCCTGCCAACGGCAATGGCTGGGATGTTGGGTTCTGCTGTATGGTACCTCCGCCGATACCTATAGTATTCGGGAACGATAGTCCTGTTGCATTGCCGTAAGCAGGACTTGCATGATAAGCATTCCCCCATTGTACACCAAGCTGACGGGTAAAGTTGGTATCCGCCTCGACGATCCTGGCTTCTATCAGAACCTCCGGTGTTTGCAAATCAAGGGCCTTCACGAGCTTTTCTGATTCTGTTATAACTTTTGGTACATCCTTTATGATGATCGAATTTGTCCTTGCATCCAC
>JAMDCL010000097.1 GCA_023489065.1 Deltaproteobacteria bacterium
TCAGACCGACCTCTCCTATAAAAACAGCATCAGGCTGAACGATATAACGTCGGAGCAGCAGGACAGGGTTTCGACAGGCATGGAAGAGTTCGACAGGGTGCTGGGAGGCGGTATCGTACGCGGAGGGCTTACGCTCATCGGCGGGGACCCCGGGATCGGCAAATCGACGCTTGCGCTGGTTGCCATGGACGGCATTCTGAAGGCAGGGAAGAAAGTCCTGTATGTGACCGGAGAGGAGTCCCTGCAGCAGCTCAAGCTCAGGGCGGGAAGACTCGGGGTGGACGGAGCGATGGATGCACTTGCGGAAACTGAGCTGGATGCAATCTTCGATGTAATAGAGCAGAACAAGCCCGGTGTGGTGGTCATCGATTCCATACAGACCGTCGAAAGCCCGACCACGGCAGCACCGCGGGGGAGCGTTGCCCAGCTCAAGGAGATCACGGACAGACTCATGCGTTTCTCGAAAGAGAACAACGTCAGCTTCCTTATCATAGGTCACGTAACGAAAGAAGGTGTCATAGCAGGGCCCAAGCTCCTCGAACACATGGTGGACACGGTACTGTATTTCGAAGGAGACAGGAACACGAACTTCAGGATCCTTCGCGCCATGAAAAACAGGTTTGGATCTACCAATGAGATAGGTGTTTTTGAGATGACGGAAACCGGGTTGACGGAGATCAAAAACCCGTCGTTCCTGTTTCTCTCGGACCGGCAGCAGCCCAAGGAGGGCTCCGCCGTATTTGCGAGTATCGAGGGGACCAGGGCTTTGCTGGTGGAGATACAATCGCTGGTGAGCCAGAGCTACCTCGCAATGCCGCGCAGGACCGCGGTCGGAATCGACCAGACACGGCTGTCCATGCTGGTAGCAGTACTGGACAAGAGGGCGGGACTGAATCTCGGAGGGCAGGATATCTATATCAATGTCGTGGGCGGGGTGAGTATCGACGAGCCGGGTGCTGACCTGTGTGTTGTGTCGGCACTTCTATCAAGTTATAAAAGGAAGCCCTTGCAGTCCGATGCTGTTTTTATAGGAGAGGTCGGTCTGACCGGAGAGATACGCGCCGTGGGTATGATGGAAAAGCGTTTGAAAGAGGCGTACAAGCTCGGGTTCAAAAGGGCATATGTGCCCGAAAACGGCACAAAAGGCATCGATGTCAGAGGCATCGAGATCGTGCAGGTAAAGAACATCGAACAGCTGTTCGATCGGTGGATGCAGGGAGGGTGATGAGCCGGATGTCCGATACTGTCGAAACGGCCATACGGAGCTGGCTGCAGGATCCGGGTGCGGTCTCCTTTTCGAAAACATTGCAGACGACCTTAAGGAAGGGCGGGTGCTACAGATTGATATGGACGACCTTTGCGGGCGGCATGCCGTTGAAATTTGTCGAAGAGGCTGTTGTATAAGCACCCATATTTTCCGTATACACAAGATCCCCCTCCTGCAGATACGGCAGGAAGACCTTTCCCGTATTATGGATATATTCGTTCTCGGACAGAGTATCCAATCCGTCGCAGGTCGGTCCGAACAGCCTGCATTCTTTCAGTGAACCCTTTTTTAGGGCACGGACGGTTATCGGGATGTGGTCATAGACCAATGCCGAGAAGGTATGATAGACACCGTCATCGATATGATAGGAGGGAGGATTCGTTGAATGCTTTGCCAGCACCACGCTGGCAACCTCTGTGCCTGCGTTCGCGACTAAAAATCTCCCGGGCTCTGCGAGCAGCAGTACCTTGTCCCTGGGGAACAGCTTGTCCACCTCCTTGTTGATGATGGCAGCGAGTCCCTCGAAAGACTGCTCGTCTCCTTTATATTTGACCGGAAAGCCTCCCCCGATGTCCACGATCTTTATCGGGTATCCCCTGGTTACCGTTTCTCCGATCTCATAGCCTTTTGCGTCCGCCTGTTTGAAGATCCCGGCAACGGTCCTCAATGCCTTCACGAAATTCCCGGGCTGGTTGCATTGACTCCCGGCATGGAAGCTGATGCCCTCGATGGTCATGCGGTTTTCTTTTGTTTTTTTTATCAAATCCAATGCCTGTTCGGGATCAATGCCGAACTTATTGGAAAATTTTACGACAGAACCTTCATCCGAGATCTTTATCCTCAGCAAAAGGCCGGCATCCGGTGAGTGTAGTTTTATCTTTTTCATCTCTTCGATGCTGTCAAAGGTCAGGAGTGGTTTGTATAGATTTAAAACGTGCAGGGAATCAGGCTTTTTTACCGGGTTTGCGTAAATGATGTTGTCCCAGATGAAATTCTGCAGTTCCCGGGGCTCGAGGTGTTTTACCTGATCGAAGATCAGGTTGAATTCGTTCAGAGAAGCCACATCAAAGCTCGCGCCGAGCTTCAGCAGCGTTTTGATTATTTCGGGATCCGAGTTTGCCTTTATTGCATAGTAGACCTGTATTCTCGGCAGCCGTTTTCTGAATTCACGGTAGTTCTTCCGTATCTGCTCGTGATCGATGATGAGGAGAGGAGTCCCGTGCTCTTCGGCCAATTGTTTGATGATTTTCTTATTCATGGTTCACGGTAAAGGCATGAAACACTCGAACTGCCACGGATCTTCGTCGACGGCATGTCTCGGGTTTTCCTTGAAAAATACCGGTCTGCTTTTCAGCGGATTCCAGTCATAAGGTCTTGAATGGAGTTCTCCAAGATAAGGCTTTGCTATAGCTAAAATATAATCATGGGGTATATCGTCGGGGATTAGGATGCCCTTTTGGGGGTTCTCAATCATGTATCTCACTGCCGAGACGACACCAGCCGCTACCTGCAGTGTTGTTGCATTCTGTCCGGGTGCTATCTTCCTCGTTTCTTCGATGCTGAGGATCGAGCCTGTCCACCAGGAATCATAGGGGTGCCCCATCAATAATGCGCCGAGAATATCTTTTCCCGAGGTAATCTCATCGGTCATGATCCTGAGCTTCGGCTGCAATTCATAATTTCTTGCCCTCAATTCATCCAGGGAAACCAGTGCTTCATGGCAGGGCATGTACGCATAATGAACGGTGGGTCTGTAGATCGGATCGCCGTTCTTATCGTAGACCGTCAGCCGGTCTGATATGCCGAATGCCTCTCCGTGCCGTACGATCATACCTTCTATCGGCCCGACTTCAGGAACAAAAGATTTAATGCGGGTG
>JAMDCL010000083.1 GCA_023489065.1 Deltaproteobacteria bacterium
TCCCGTGACGCATCGCAATGGTCCCAGCTCTTGCTGCTCGGTGCATTGATACTTGTTTACGTTTACAATTTCACGGCATTGCCGCTCAAAAACATACCGTTCCCGACCATCTACCTGAAAAACATCGTGGCATTTTTCAACCTTGGACTTGCTGCATTCGTCATTACCTCCATATCCGCGAGGTTCGCCTTCCCTTCGGTCAGCCTCGAAGGAAGGGCGCTCTGGCTCATTAAGGTATCGCCCAACGACATCTCCGAGCTCATCCGTGCAAAGATTTTGTATAATCTTGTTCCGTTGCTCGTTGTGGCGGCGGCACTCGTATTTTTCACCAATCATGTGCTCGGTGTTTTCAACTACATCATGTACCTTTCTCTGATCACCATGCTTCTGTTAACGGTCGCAATTACCAATATGGGAGTGGGGTTCGGCGCGATGTACCCGAAATACCACTATGAGAACGTGGCGGATATAGCCATGGGGTTCGGCGGTCTTGTCTTTATGATCGTAAGCCTCGGTACAACCATGATCGTTCTCTTCGTAGAAGCCATTCCGACCTATAAGGTCATGAAGGAATTTGCGTTCCCATCAGGATTGAATTTTTATGCTTACGTGTGGATCACCTTATTGTATTTGCTATCCATAGCTATTATCGTGTATCCTGCACTCTACATAAAGGCAAAGGCATTGAAAGCCATTAAAATAACGGAAGGATGATTATATGAAAAAAACCATGATTAGCGAATTAAAAGAAGGTATGATAGTTGACAGTACCTTTCTGATAAAAGGAAAAACGTTCGGTACGGGAAAAACCGGGAAAGACTACCTTACCCTTATCATAGGCGACAAATCCGGGGATATGGACGCGAGGGTATGGGACAATGCAAAGGATATAGATTCTATGGTCGGCGTGAACAACATCGTTCAGGTGCGGGGAAGGGTGAACAATTTCAAGGGCAAACTGCAGATATCCATCGATGAAATACGCTGGATAGACCGCTCATCCGTCGAAATAGCCGATTACATGATTATGTCTCCCCGTCTCGCGGATGACATGTTCTATGAGCTGAAAATGCTGATGTCGACGATCGAGAACGACCACCTTAAAAAACTTGTCGATCTGTTCTTTGCAAACGAACAGATGACGAACCTGCTCAAGGTCTCGAGTGCGGCAAAAACCATACACCATGCTTATTCCGGCGGCCTGCTCGAACATACCCTGAACGTCGTACGGCTTTCGGACATGATCGTGAGTGTCTATGACGGTGTTGACAGATCGCTGCTCCTGACCTCGGCACTGTTCCACGATATCGGCAAGATACGTGAGCTCGGCGGTGATTTGACGACGGAATACACGGATGAGGGAAGACTCATCGGACATATCGTCATAGGTACCGAAATAATCGAAGAACTCATAGCGGAGATTAAAAATTTCCCCCGCGAACTTGCGTTGCTCTTAAAACACAGCATCCTGAGCCATCATGGAGAACTGGAATACGGCTCGCCCAAAAGGCCAAAAACGCTCGAGGCGATCATTCTCCACTACGTCGAAGACATGGACTCCAAGGTGGCAGGTATCAAGGCCCTGATCAAGAAAGAATCCGGTGTAGAGGGCGACTGGACAAGCTACCATGCATCCTATGAACGCTATTTTTATAAAAAGCATTACTTTCAAATGCTCGATAAGGACAAGGAAAATAAGAAGGACAATGAATGAGAAGAAAATAGAGGTCGATTTCCATGAACCTGTCCTTGATAATTACATCGAACTCGTTTATTCGATAGCGGAAAACCATGGCATAGATATCGTCGTTGTAGGAGGGGCACCACGGGAAATTCTGCTCCAGAGAAAACCGAAGGATTTGGATTTCCTGGTCGTAAAGGGTGATGCACGCACAATCCCCATGCAGCTCCACTCGGTTTACGGTTTTTTTTACCCGGTATTGTTCGATAAATTCGGCACGTACCGGACAGGCATGCAGGGAGAAAAAAGCGTGGATATGGAATTTATTCCGATCAGAGGGCAAACCATCGAGGACGATCTTCTGCTGCGCGACTTTACCGTCAATACGCTTACCATGAAACGCCTGTCCGCATTTCATTATGAGATCTGCGATATGCTTGGCAGTGCTTTGATTGCACTCGAACAACGGGTCCTGAAAACACCCATATCACCGGAAAAAACAATCAAGGACGACCCGTTGAGAATCATGCGGGCCGTGAGATTTTCATGCACGCTCGGTATGAACATGGACCCGTCATTAAGGACTGCTTCAAAAAATCTTGCACGGCTGCTGAATGATGTAGCGGTCGAGCGTGTACGTGATGAGCTTTTCATGATCCTGCTCTCGGATATCCCCTCCAGGGGCATGCTTCTCATGCAAGAGCTCGGAATAATAGACGCAGTAATGCCCGAACTCGTGCCCATGATCGGGTTTGATCAGAGATCACCGTATCACAAGGATGAGCTGTTTACCCACAGCCTCGCGGTCATGGATGCGGCGCACCCCCGCATAGAAACAAGGCTCGCAGCCCTGTTCCACGATACCGGCAAGCCTTTTGCAATGCAGCAATCCGAAGGGAAGGTAACGTACTACGGGCACCAGGACAAGAGTGCGGAGTTTTTCAAATCTTTTTCAAACAGGTTGAAGCTGCCAAACCACATAGCAGGTGCTGTTGAAGCCCTGATAAAAAGGCACATGATCAACTACACGCCCGAGTGGAAGGACTCAACCATAAGAAAATTCATAAAGCACAATTATGACATCCTCGAACAACTGCTCGCACTGTACAGGGCGGATTCGGGATCACTTGCCGATCCGTCAAAGCCGTTGAGCATGGTAGAGGAGCTTATTAGCAGGATCAGCCAGCAGCAGATAGAAGAGATAAGCAGGCTGGAATCACCGCTCGATGGCAACGAAATTCAGGGACTCCTCGGCATACCGCCGGGACCGAAGATAGGCGAGATAAAAAAAGCCGTCGTCGACGCCATACTGGAAGGCACCATAGAGGCGACAAAACAGGCCGCTCGCGATTTTATACTCAAGTCCTTCCCGCCGTCAGGGACCCGAAAACCCTGACGCGTACCATGAAGGTTTACTCTCGCATTTCAAAGTCCCGGGCAGGC
>JAMDCL010000019.1 GCA_023489065.1 Deltaproteobacteria bacterium
TATCGATAACCGGCCCCAGAAGTGTCTGATATGCCGAAAGGTCTATGGGCTGACAGCCTGATGGTGAACCGCCGGAACTGCCGGGACTGCCTCCCAGCAGATTGGTAGAGGCCAGTAAACTTGAAATGGTATCAAGTCCATTCCATGTGCCGATCATGGCAAGCCCGAAGTTTGCATGCGAATATATAAAATTGTAATTTGGGTCGCCTGTCCCAAGGTTATTCAGAGCATCGGCGTACAGAGATTGAGCCTGTCCTCTTGAGCCGCTGCTATTCAGTCCACCGTTTGCGATGATCTTGTCTGCGTTGAGTGTGTTTTGATAGGGATCCACCTTGCTTGTTGAACACTGCGTTAATAAAAGACTGAACAGAGCGAATACCGGAAACAACCATAAACCCTTCTTTCCCATAATGCACCTCCATTTTTGAATTAAATAATTTAATTTGCAGTAATAGTCAAGTTTTAAATGTGTGCCGGCTTAAACGAAGAAATTGAAGATTAAATATTCAATATTCAAGATTCAAAAGTTCAAGATCTGGGTGCGATAAGGTTGCCCATAATCTTATAGGCAAGTTTTGCAGCGAGAAAATCGGTTGTGATCGAAAGCGGCTCGGGTGCAAGCTCCACAATGTCGCAGCCCACGAGATGCTTCTTTTTTATGATCATCTTTATCAGATCGATGACATCGTACCATGAAAGTCCGCCCGGCTCGGGTGTACCGACAGCCGGTGCAACAGACGGATCAAAGCCGTCGAGGTCTATGGTTAAATACACGGTGTTCCCGAGTACGTCCACAATATGCTCCTTCCATAGATTATCGCTGCGTATCATATGCATATAAAAGGTGCGAATGCCCCTTTTTTTTATGAAGTCGTACTCTTCTTTGCTTTGGCTCCGAATACCGGCCTGAACAATGTCCACCATATCTTTTATCCGCGCCATCACGGATCCATGACTGTAGATTGTTCCTTCGTACGCATCACGGAGATCGGAATGCGCATCTATCTGGAGTACGCTCATCCTCGGGACCTGTTCCGCGAATGCCCTGAGTATCGGGTAGGTTATGGAATGTTCGCCTCCGAATGAAACCAAAAACTTGTTTTGCAGGGGCAGGGCTTTTACCGTTTCATAAATCTTTTCTATGGCACGCTCTGACGGGCTTTTGTCGAACGCTATGGGCTCCAGGGTGTGAATGCCTTCAAGGTAAGGTTCGAGAGCGAGCTCTTCATCGAACAATTCGAGGTACTGTGATGCCTTGATAATTGCATCCGGGCCTTTTTTCGTGCCCGTACCGTACGACGTGGTCTGCTCGTACGGGACCGGTAAAATCATAAATTTCGCTTGTTCGACCGGTACGGTGTACCGTAAAAAGCTGTGTCTGTCGAAGATCGGTGCCGCCATCCTAATTCCCTCTCACGGCAGGAGTACCGCCGCTGCTAAAACCGTTGTCCAGTAGCCTTCTTTATCAACGGTTGCGGACTGGGTTATGTTCCGTGTTGTAACGACGTGTCCTTTGATAGTCCAGATCTCTTTCTGTTCGTCCCAGCTTTTGGTTGGATCGAATTCCACACCGAGTGTTGTCGCAAGCATGAATGCGGCAAGATCTTCGGCATAATCCCCTGCGATCTTTTCGGTCTGTCCGAAGCTGTGATGTTCCGAAAGATAACCGTGTATTGTTTCATCCTTTGGATTTGCAAGACCTATGGATGCCGCAGTCAGCCGGTGAGGCTCGTTTGACGTGTTCTCCGATAACACACAGAATACAATCTGCCCTTGCTGAAGGTATTGCAAGCCCTGATCAATGGTGATGATCTTACACCTCGGAGGTATAATACTGCTTACCCGTACCAGGTTATATTCCGCTATCTTCGCATCCCTGAGTGCCATCTCAAAACTTGTTAGCTTCTGGGTATGTCTTCCTATACCCTTTGTTAAAAAAAGTTTTGAAGGTACAAACATACGTTCTCCTTTTCCATCAGTCCTTTCTTTTATCTACCGGAGCAGTTATCATGTCAATATAAATTATATGGTTATTTTTTACCGCCGACGACGATCCGGGGAATCCGAAGGGTCGGCTGCCCGTCCGCAACAGGTACTCCCTGGTTGTCCTTGCCGCAGGTACCGATACTATAGCCGATATCACTGCCAACCCTGTCTATCTCTTCCAGTACCTCGGGGCCGTTGCCAAGCAGGGTTACACCTTCGACGGGCGGGCCTATTTTGCCGCGCTCTATCGTATGACCTTCCGTGATCTCAAATATAAAGTCACCGGTTACCGTATTTACCTCACCTCCGCCCATTTTGAGAACAAGCAAACCATCTTCCACGTCGGATATAATGGAAGAAGGATCATCTTTCCCGCTCAGGATAAGGGTATTGGTCATGCGCGGTATCGGCGGGTACCTGAATGATTCTCTCCTGCCGTTGCTTGTCGGCCGCATTCCATGCTCTGCAGCGTATTTGAGATCGAACAGATAATTTTTTAAAATGCCGTTTTCTATGACGATATTGCGGCCTGCTTTTGTACCTTCATCATCGTAATGGAAGGAACCCCTCATGCCCGGCAGAGTCGGGTCATCCACAACGGTAATGAGCGGTGAAGCAACCTTTTTGTTCAGTTTGTCCGCATATACAGAGAGTCCCTTGTAAATATGGTCAGCCTCAAGGCCATGCCCCACTGCTTCATGTATCATGGTGCCGCCTGCCTCGCTTGAAAGGACAACAGTCATTTTCCCGCCTTTTATGGGTATGCTGTTACTCATCTTTATGGCCCTGTTTACCGCGGTCCTAACGGTCGTTATGTGGGCATCATTATTAAAAAGCTCCATCCCGATTGATCCGCCCAGGGATTCATAGCCGGTGTGGAGTTTGCCGTCCTTTTCCAGGATAACATTAAAACTTATGGTCGTCCGTATCTGTTCGTCTTCAACGGACGTACCCCCGGTAGAAAAGACCGCTATTTTTCTGACACTATCAATGTATGCTCCCTGAACCTGTACGATCTGATTGCTCAGTTTGTATGCCTCATTCTGAGCGGTTAATATACTATCCGCCTTTCTTGTGAGA
>JAMDCL010000012.1 GCA_023489065.1 Deltaproteobacteria bacterium
CCGCTTAAACTGTACGGCCCGACATAACTGACTGCCTTTCCGTTTTGGTTCACGATACTTATATCGACATAGTCTTTACCTTCTTTCTGAAGCGATGCAAAGACCCTTTCAAGATTATTTTCCTTCCTCAGGTAATCGTAGGTGTAGAGATTGCCTATGACGGACAATTGCTCCGTTTTCTCTTTCAAAAAAAGCTCTATAGCATCTTTTCGGTTCTCTGCTATATTGATGAGGACGCTCTCTATCTTGCTGCGTATAGCCCTGTTGTAATAAGAGGAACTCATGCCATAGATGATGGTGAGCGGTAAAATGCTTACGAAAAAAACTGTCAGAAACAGTTTATATCGCAGCAGCTTGTAGTATCGTGGTCTTTTCGTATTCATATAACTCCCCTCAAGGATCAAAGTGCACCGTACCTTTGTTCCCTAAACGCGCGGTAGTACTTATCTATATCACTGTCCGTAACCATGGATATGTCAAGTCTGTTCACGAAGCCGAGCAATCTGCCGAGGTATTCAAGTTTTGATTGAATGTGTCCGGCATCAAGGTTCTGGATGCGGGAGTTGATGACGTCCATGGTCTTTACAGAGACAAAATTCTCGTCCCGCAGAATCTTTTCAATGAGGGTCGCCCTTCTGCTTCTCCGGTCGAGTGCGTTCGCACCTCCGCTGAACCTGAAATTTATGTAATTCGATTCCGCCTGTTCGCCGGCAAAGGCATCTATGGTGGCAAAGTGGTATCCGACCCGCGAATTAAAGTTCATATAATTTTGCGAAATAAAAACATAGCTTGGAGCCCCCAGTCCGCGCATGGAGGCACCTTCGTCGACCATGTAACTTGTCATGGCAGAAATAAGACCGGACATATTGATGTTCCTCTCACCGGACCATTTTATTCCCTTGTACATCATACCGTTCCATAACGCCTTCATCGGTATCGATACGACATATTCAAGAGGGACATCGCCTTCGGGGGCATCTTTTGCTATTCCGCCGCCGAGATCGAAAGCTATAAGGTCCATCGGTATCGGGGAAAGAATCTTTCTGGTGCAGTAGCCCCTGGATACCTTGCTGTCACAGGTCTTGAACATCTCTTCAATGGCAGTCTGGTGTACAAAACGTATGATGTCATGAATCGTTTTACACTTTAACGCCTGGGCATTCGAGTTCACAGGATTGGGTACATTCAATACGGCGATGTCTTTGAGCAGATTTTCGAGGAGCAGTACCGACGGAGATACCCTCTCTTGTCCGATCCCGCTGTCTGAAAATTCCTTGACCGTGCCCAGGTATACCTTCCTGTTTGCAGCATCAAGAGTAATGTTTGTTCCCTCGGGTAGTGCGATGCTGCCGGTGCCAAACAAAGCAGGAATACGGATTTCTCTTGCAACCGTTGCAAGATGTCCCGTTACATCGCCCTTTTCAGCTATGATCCCCGCGGCCTTTTTCAGCAAAACAGCAAGCTTAGGGTTTGCAGTCCTTGTCAGTACCACAGCACCGGCAGGGAATTTCAGGATATCGAGATCGCTGTTTACAGAAAAGACCAGACCTGCAGCTACACCGGATGATGCTGTGATTCCGCCATCGAAGAGGATCTTATTGGGTATTCTCTGCGGAGAAACAGTCTTTTTCAGCCTTGTCCCTTTTTTGTCCTTCTGAACATAGTCGAGGATATAGGGCTCGCCATGCTCGTCAATAGCCCATTCGATGTCGAACCCGAATTGTTCTTCCTTTTTTACGGCGTACTCATGCGGGGTGAGCAGATGCCTGCATTGCAGAATATAAATATTCGATCGGGCATCTATTGCCCATTCAATATCGAGCGGCATGTTGTACGTCGTGCTGAGTCTCTTACCGATTGCCGCAAGATCTACAACCTGGCCGCTATCAAGACTCGGCCTCATGACGTCCTGTTCTCCAACCTTCTGCTCTTTTGTACCGTACCGGTCACAGACCAGCATGACAGGCTTATCGCCCGCGATGACGGACGTGATTCTGTTGAGCCCGCCGTCATACGTATAGGTGTCCGGTGTCAGGGAGCCGTTGACAAGAGAGAGACCGAGTCCATAGACGGACTGTATCATGATCTGCTGATGCCCGTGCCATTGGGTATACATGATGCCCGATGTCACGGCATCTATCATCTGCTGGACACCGGCACACATGCTTAAATCGCTTATCTCATACCCGTGTATCATTGCATAAACCATTGCTTCCGGCGTAAATTTGCTTGCGATAACGCGAAGATATGCTCCCTGAACATCCTCTTCGGATACGTTTAACAAAGAACGGTATTGACCGGCAAAACTGGTGTAGAAATTCGATTCAAAAAGTGCGGAACTCCGTACGGAAACGCGAAGCTCCGGGGAGGAGTGCGCTTTCAGCACCTTGAGTGCATCCCGTATTTCCCTACTCAGTTCATCCGGAAGTTTTGAACTTATAATGAGCTGCTGGATCTGACTGCTTGCCCTGTAGAGTGCCTCCATGTCTGCAAAGTCCGTCTCCGCCAGCAGGGTGTTGATTTTTTCGTAGAGATTATTCTTTTGTATGATAAGATTGTATGCATTTTCGGTGAGGGCGAAGCCGTCCGGGACGAAGATTCCCGTCTTGTTCCTGACATCGCACAGAAAGGATATTTTTGCTCCCACGGTATCCACGCAGGTATTGTCAATATCTGAAAAAGGTATAACAAGCTCGTTTCGTATCTTCTTGTCCCGGTATTGCTGGTTCTCCCCGAGTTTGTTTTTTATCTGCGCGGTGATCTTCTCGTACACATCCGTCAAATGAGAATATTTATTGCCGGACAACTCGTTTAAGCCGCTGACCATCTTAAATGTCTCTATAAGTATACTGGTGGTTTTCTTAACGATGAACGGATAGTTTACAGGTCTGCCTTCCTGAAGCTGCTGTTGTAACCCGGCAATCTCGACTAAAGCGGTATTGTTTGCGTCGAGTATCTCACTGAATTTTTTGATCTCAAATCGTACATTATCCATGGATACGGTTGTCATACCCATTTATTGTACACCGCGTAGATTATTATTCTTATGCGGAAATTCGT